>NZ_JBFUGE010000147.1:0-12677 GCF_056403075.1 Ideonella sp. P3_A4
GTGAAGGAGCTGCACGCCCTGTGCGAACGGGTGCCCCGCGTCGGCTCGATCTGCACCGGCGCCTTCATGCTGGCCGCCACCGGCCTGCTGGACGGCCAGCGCGCCACCACGCACTGGGCCCACTTCGACGAATTCGAAGCGGCCTTCCCCGGCGTGCCGCTCGAACGCGACGCGCTCTACGTCAGCGCCGGCGGCATCCACAGCTCGGCCGGCATCTCGGCTGGCATCGACTACGCCTTGTCGCTGGTCGAGGCCGATCTCGGCCGCGCCGTGGCGCTGGAGGTCGCGCGCGGCCTGGTCGTCTTCATGAAGCGGCCGGGCGGCCAGTCACAGTACAGCGCCCAGCTGGCGGCCGAATCGGCGGCTGACGACCCGCAACGTTTCGCACCGCTGTTGCACTGGATCGCCGGCCACCTGGCCAGCGACCTGTCGGTGCCGGCGTTGGCCGAGCGGGCGGCAATGAGCCCGCGCAACTTCGCCCGCGCGTTTCAGGCGGTCATGCAGACGACGCCGGCGCGCCACGTGCGCCTGCTGCGCATCGACGCCGCGCGGCGCTGGCTGACCGACTCGAGGCTGTCGATACCCCGCATTGCGGAGCGCTGCGGTTTCGCTTCGGATGAGGCGATGCGCGTCGCTTTCCAGTCGCAGCTGAAGGTCTCGCCGAGCGACTTCAGGGCGCGCTTCGGCACCAGCTGATACAACCCGGCAAGCTGGTGTCACTGCGCCCAGGGCGGCGTGAACGGCGGGCTGCCCGCCATCATCGCCTGGCCGCCCACCGGCAGCACGGCCACCGTGCGGAACGGCGCGTCGTAGGGGTTGGCGAGGCAGAAATCGACGTGCGCCGGCACCACCAGCGCGCAGCCCGGCCGCAGCTCGTGGGTCTGGCCGTCGACCTGGGCAAGGGCCGCACCCTCGATCGCGACGAACACCTCTTCGCGCGTCAACTGGTGCGGCACGCCCTCGGCGCCGGGTGGCAGCGTCACCAGCCAGACCGCTGTTTCACTGGCGCCCCGGCTGGGCGAAGCCAGGCCGGTGAACGACACCCCGTGCAGCTCGAAACGCGGCGCCTCGGCGTGGTCAATGAATGGCATGCGGGCTCTCCTGCGATAATTGATTCACCGCAGTTTATTAACCTTGGTGAATCAATGTCAAGCCCATCCCTTTCTTCGGATGCCGCGGACGAGCCGCTCGACTTCGGCGTGCTGCTGAACGTATCCTTCGGCGCCTTCAAGCTGCAGTTGCACCGGCACCTGGTCGAAGCCGGCTTCACCGACCTGGGCCCTTCGTTCGGCTATGTCTTTCGTCTGCTGCTGGCCCGCCCTGCCAGCCTGCGCGACGTGGCCGAGCGCCTGGGCATCTCGTCGCCCGGGGCGCTGAAGGTGGTCGACGACATGGTCGCCAAAGGCTATGTCGAACGCCAGGACGACCCGCACGACCGCCGCGTCAAGCAGCTGCTGCTGACGGCCCGCGGCCGCCGAGCGATCGAGGAAGCCCGGCGCTTCCACGCCATGTTCGAGCAAGGCCTGGCCGAGCGGCTGGGCACGCGCCAGGTGGCCGCCGCCCGCGCGGTGCTGGAGCAGGTGGTGGCGCACCTGTCGGACGCCGAGCTGGAGGCTGGCCTGCGCCCTTCGTAGGCGCGCCGTTTGCCCCTGGCGCCGGACAACAACAAATCTTCCCCACCCTTGAACGGACCGGTCGCCACCTTCGCCCACCCAGCGGACAGCCGCTTTGTTTTCGCCCTGTTCGTGCCCGAGCGACCGCCGGACAGTTCGCCGCCGGGCCTGCTGGTGACCGTGCACGACAGCACGCGCAACCACCTGATCTGCGCCGAGCGGTTTGCCTCGTTCGCCGAGACCCACGGCCTGGTGGTACTGGCACCGCTGTTTCCGCGCAATGTGCTGGGCGATGGCCAGGTCGACGGCTACAAGTTCCTGCGCGAACAAGACCTGCGCTACGACCTGCTGTTGCACGGGATGATCGACGAGGCGGCACGCCGCACCGGCTGCGAAAGCGCGCATTTCTTTCTGCAGGGCTACTCGGGCGGCGCCCAGTTCGTCCACCGCTACCTGCTGCTGCACCCCGACCGGCTGCGCGCCGTGTCGGTCGGCGCGCCGGGGATGGTCACACTGCCCGACGAGGGGGTCGATTGGTGGGCGGGGGTGCGCGATCTCGAAAACGTGTTCGGCCTCCCGTTCAACCTGGCGCAGCTGCGCAACGTGCCGATCCAGCTGGTCGTCAGTGATGGCGATACCGAAACCTGGGAGATCCGCGAGCAACCGCCGAGCAGCCATTGGCCCGTCGAGGCCGATCGCCTGCGCTCCAACCGGGTCGACCGTTTGCGCGTGCTGCACCGCGCGCTGCTCGGCGTCGGTGCCAACACGCGACTGACGATGTTGCAGGGGCTGCCGCACGGGCAGGGCCCGGGCCCCGCGACGGCGCTGGCGCAGCAGTTCTTCGCCGAGCAACTCGCGATCCAGGCCTGAAGCCAGGCACAGGCGTCAGAATCGGCCCTGCCCTGATGCCCCGCCAGCCAAAGCCCGACCATGGATGCCGCTGAACTCGCCCGGATCGCCGCCCTCGAGATGCAAACCCACGGCCTGCAGCCCGACTTCGGGCCCGAGGTGCTGCGCGAGGTGCAAGCCAGCGCCCATCACCTGGCCGCACAGGGCCTGGAGCGCGGCGCCGACATCCGCGACCTGCGCCAGCGCCTGTGGTTCTCGATCGACAACGACGACACCCAGGACCTGGACCAACTGAGCTGGGCCGAGGAACAGCCCGACGGCCAGGTGCTGCTGGCCGTGGCGGTGGCCGATGTCGACACGATGGTGCGCCAGGGCGGCGCCATCGATGCGCACGCTGCCGTCAACACCACCTCGGTCTACACGGCCGCTGGCGTGTTCCCGATGCTGCCCACCTTGCTGTCGAACGACCTCACCTCGCTGCACGAGGGCCGTGAACGGCTGGCAGTGGTGGTCGAGATGACCATCGACGGCGACGGTGCCGTCACGCGCGCAGAGCTGTTGCGCGCCGTGGTCAACAACCAGGCCAAACTGGCCTACGACGCCGTCGCCGCCTGGCTGGACGGCCAGGCCGAAGCACCGCCGCTGGTCGCCCAAAGCCCGGCCTTGCAGGCCCAACTGCATCTGCACGACCGGGTGGCGCGCTCGTTGCGGCACTGGCGCACCCGGCGCGGTGCCCTGAACGTGATGACGGCGCAGGCACGGCCGGTGTTCGTCGACGGCCAGTTGGTCGACCTGCGGGCCGACCGGAAGAACCGCGCCAAGGATTTGATCGCCGACCTGATGATCGCGGCCAACGGCGCCACCGCGCGCTACCTGGCCGAACATGGCCAACCCTCGTTGCGCCGCGTGCTGCAAGAGCCCAAACGCTGGGACCGCCTGATCAAGCTGGCCGCCGAGCATGGCGCCAGCCTGCCACCGACACCGGACGCCCTGGCACTGGACCTGTTCCTCACCGCTCGCCGGCAAGCCGTGCCGGCCGAGTTCGAAGAGCTGTCGCTGTCGGTCGTCAAGCTGCTGGGCTCAGGCGCCTACGCCGCCGCCTCGGCAGACACCCCTGTGCCCGGCCACTTCGGCCTGGCGGTCAATGACTACGCGCATTCCACCGCCCCCAACCGCCGCTACGTCGACCTGGTGACCCAGCGGCTGCTGAAGGCCTCGCTGGCGCGCCAACCGCCGCCCTACACGATCGACGAGCTGACGGTGATCGCGCAGCAGTGCACGACGCAGGAAGACAGCGCCTCGACCGTCGAACGCCGCGTGCTGAAGGCAGCCGCCGCCTACCTGCTGCACGACCGCATCGGCGAGGGCTTCGACGCCATCGTCACCGGCGCCACGCCCAAGGGCACATTCGTTCGCATCGTCTCGCCGCTGGTCGAAGGTCGCGTGGTGCGTGGCTTCGAAGGGCTGGACGTGGGTGACACGCTGCGCGTCAAGCTCAGCGGCGTCGACGTCGATCAGCGCTTCATCGACTTCGAGCGGGCTTGAGCCCGCTCGGTCAATCCACCGCGAAGCAGTAGAACAAGCCCGCGCCGCCGGTGGCCTTCAGCGCGTCCGGGCTGCAGCCGCGGGTCAGGTGCGATGAGTTCCAGGACTTGGCGGGCACGCTGTCGTCCAGGCCGGTGCGGTCGTGGTGGCCGACCATGGCCTTGGCGCTGTCGTCGCCCACGGTCCAGTTGCTGCAGGTGGTGTTCACGTCGCCGGCGATGAAGGTGCCGTCGGGCTGTGAACCAGTCAGCATATCGTGCTGGTTAGGCGTGTCGCCGCGGCCATTGATGCTCGCACCGGTTTCGGTGAGCGACCTCTGCTTGCTCAGCATGTTGCCGGCACTGTGCAGGTCGTCCACGCTGATGGCGACGAGGTCGCCCTTGGCGTTCGTCCAAGGCCCCTTGCCGATCCGGTCGCGTGCGTTGATGCCCGCCTCGCCGTTCAGCGGCTGCTTGCTCAGGTAGGCGTGCCAGGTGCGGTGGGCCGCACCGGCGGCGGCACCGAGCTTCTGGCAGTACTTGTCGGCGCCATCCAGCCCGCCCAGGTCGCCCCCTTTGCCGGGGTTCGCACTGGTGACGAAGAAGCTCATCTTTGACTTGGTACCCGGCGTGCCGGCGCAGCCGCCGGCCAAGGTGACCGCCGTGACACCGATCAGCAGGGCCCCATAGATCGTTCGACGCATGGTTTGCCTCCGGGTGCGGCGCGCAAAGCGGCGCCGCGCGGGCGCAGACTAACGCAATCGAGCGCCTGCGTCCAAGGCTTCTTCAGCGGCCCATCGGTCGGATGTAGGCCCGTGCCGGCAGCGACTCGAGTGGCGCCGGCTCGGTCGGCGTCTCGTCGACAGGGGCTCGCGCTCTCGCCGCCGGCGGGGCCGACCGGGCCAGAAAGACCCGGCCCATCTGCTCGTCGGCCACGTTCAAGCCCAGTGCGTTGGCACGCACCACCACCGCCGTGAGAATCTTGTCGAGCTGGCCGCCGCTGCACAAACCGAGGTTCCAGACCAGGTCGTCGCCGCCGCCGTCGGCCCGGCCGTCGAGCCAGACCTCGCCCTGCCCGGCGGACTCGTCGGCCGCAGGGTACAGCGCCATCAACTGACGCGCCAGTTCGATGTATTTCGGGTTGAGGCCAGGCGAGCGCTTGAGCAACTGGTCCAGCATCGGCCACACCGCCTTCGGATTGGCCGGCAGCGCCACATCGGCGGGCTGTTCCCAGATTTGAATGACGTAGCTCACGCGGCCTTCCTCGTTGTCATGCCAGCCCGCACAGCAAATAGGGTCTGGAAGGGGTCGGATTCTAGGTATGCGAGGCGGTCGCCACGCGGTACAAACGGCCGCATCGTGAAAGCCTGCACGGGTGGCAAGCCATCGTCCGACAAGGCGTCGGGCGCTAGGCCGACCAGCGTGCGATTTCGCACTGCCTAAGCTGTGCTCATGACGCGTTTCTGCTCTTCCTGGTTGGTCGCTCTGGCTGCGTTCGCGACGGCCCCTGGCGGCGCTTCGGCGCAAAACGCGCAGGCCTTGCAGGCGCAGCACGGCAACCTGCAAAACGCGCTGGCGCAGAGCCCTTTCCAGCGCCCGATGGTGTTGCAGGCCAATTCGTCGGCAGAACAACCTCAAGGGGATGTGTACGCCGTGGTCGACCATGCATTCGGGATGGTCGGCAACGCCTTCCAGCAGCCGGCGCATTGGTGCGACGTGCTGATGCTGCAGCTCAACGTCAAGCGCTGCGAAGTGGCCGCTGACAATGGCCGGCAGAAGCTGCAGGTGGCGATCGGCAAGAAGGTCGAGCAGCCGCTGAAAGACGCCTTCCGGGTCGACTTCGACTACACGGTCCGTGCAGCGCAGCCGGACTATCTGTCGGTCCAGATCCACGCGCCCGAGGGCCCGCTCGGCACCAGCAACTACCAGTTGACGCTTGAAGCCGTGCCTGTCGACGCGCGGCGCAGCTTCATCCACATGTCGTACTCGTACGCCAACGGCCTGTCGGCCCGTCTGGCCACGCGGGCCTACCTGGCGACCTCGGGCCGCAACAAGGTCGGCTTCAGCGTCGTGCGCCAGGACGCCGAGGGCCAGCCGGTCTACGTGGCCGGCATTCAAGGCGTGGCCGAACGCAACGCGATGCGCTACTTCCTCGCGATCGAAGCCTTTCTGGCCGCCGAGGCCGCGCCGGCCGAGCAGYGGGCCGACAAGCGCCTGCGCAGCTGGTTTGCCGCCACCGAGCGCTATCCACGCCAGTTGCACGAGATGGACGCGGCGGACTACCTGAAGATGAAGCGGCAGCAGCTGCAGTCGCTGCTCAGCGGGCCGGATTTCTCGTCGACGCGCTGACTGAGGTCAGCGCACCTGCTTCGTCAGCAACATCGGCAGCCGCGTCGCGATCTCGTTCTGCCAGCCGTCGATCATTGCGGCGAAGCGCTCGCCCTCGAAAGCCTGCAACACCTCGGCACCGGCTGGGCTCAACGCCGTCAACGCATAGCTGACCTCCACTTCGGTGCGCGTTGCGTCGAGCGCGCGGCAGCGCACTTCGACCGTGCCGGTGCGTGAACCCGGCGTGCAGCGAAGGTAGCGCGAGCGGTGCTGTTCACGGTCGAAATCGGCCATCAGCCAGATCGTGTGCTCGGCGCCCTCACCGGTGGTGAAGACCATGCCAGCCTCGGTGCGGCCATCGGGCGGGTTCAGGTAGCTCGGCTGCCAGCCATCGACCCACAACTCCTCGCCAGCCGGCGTGAAGAACATGAAAGCCTGGGCCACGGGCGCATCGATCACGATGCGGTGGCTCGCCTGGACATGGGTGGGCATGAGCAAAATCCTTTCAAAGGTTTCAAGAAGCTATCTGCGCCAGCTGCCACACCGCCAGGCCGGCCAGCAAGCTGGCCGAGCACCAGTTGACGGCGCGTTGCCAACGCTCGTCGAAGCGGTCGCGCAGCAGTCCGACGACACCGGCCAACACCAGCCACCACAGAGCCGAGCCCACCAGCACGCCGGACACCATCGCCCAGGGCGACGCCGCGGGCGCGCGGCCGGCCAATGCACCGAACACCGCCATGAACGACAAGATCGTGGTGGGGTTGGACAGCGTCAGCACGAAGGTGCCGGAGACGAAGCGCAGCAAGGTGCCGGGCGGCGCGTGGCCCTCGCCCCGGCGCACCGGCGGCTTGGTGGCGATGCGCCAGGCCAGCCACAGCAGGAACGCGCCGCCGAACAGCCCGAGCCACAGCTTCAGCCCCAACAGCCAGGCGATCAGCCCGGTGACGCCAAAAGCGCCGATCGCGCCGTACACCGCGTCTGCAAAAGCCGCACCCAGGCCGGTGGCCAGACCAGCAGCGCGGCCATGGTCCAGCGTGCGCTGGATCGCAAGCACGCCGATCTGGMCCACCGGCGCGGCGATCGACAGGCCGATCAGCAGCGATTGGGCAARCAATACGAGGACGGGTGACGGCGTTTCCATGGACGGAATTTTCCGGGGCCCACGCCGCCACGGCCAGAAGCCGGATCAGGTGAATCGTCGGAAGGCTTTCTATTTTTCAGGCCAAAGCAGCTTCTCGCCTGACGGCGCAGCGCGACAATCGGCTGCCGCGCCGAGGTGGCGCTTGCTGGATGCCCCGATGCCCGACACCTTGTCACTCGATGCAAAGGCCTGGCAGTTGCTGCTCGCGCTGCAACAGGACGGGCGAGCCCCGCTAAAGACGCTGGCTGCTGCGGCCGGCTTGTCGGTGCCGGCCACGGTCGAGCGCCTGAAGCGGATGATGGACGCGGGCGTGGTGCGCTCGGTCAGCGCCGAGCTGGACGCTGCACTGGCCGGCTACAGCGTGCGGGCCATCGTCGGCATCACCGTGCTACAGCCCGGCAAGARGGCCTTCATCGACAAGCTGCGCCGCGCGGCCGAGGTGCTGGAGTGCCATCACGTCGCCGGGGCCGATTCGTACCTGATGACGGTGGTGACGCGCGACCTCGAAGACCTGGAGCGTTTTCTCGCCTCGATCAACAGCTACGGCGAGACGCGCACCTCGATCGTCTTCTCGACCCCGATCCCGCGCCGCGGGCTGGTGCCACCGGGCAGCGTGCGCGGCTGAGCCGCCATCCCCCCGAAGCAGAAGTAGGCGGCGACCTACGCCAGTTCACGCTGCCTTCGGGCGGCAATCTCCCACGCCGCCCCGCATCATCAATGCGTCGCCGCTACTTGCGGCATTGGAGGCTCGTCATGAACCGAGAGACCCGACCCAACCCGGCAACCAACACGCCGATCGACGACGCACTGACCCGTGAAAGCGATGTGGAACACGCCGACGACGCTGCACCGATCGATGCCGATTGGCCCGAACGCGAAGCCATCGGCAAAGGCACGCCACCACCCGACGATGGCGACAACGACACGTCTTCCTACGGCCAGCCAATCGATCCCGACCAGGTGCAGGACGAAGGCATTGCCGAGTCACTCGGCAAGGCGGTCTCCGCACCGGTTCGCGACGCGGTAGAGGGCGTCATCAGCAGCCCTCAAGGCAAGCGCTGACATCCTCGTCACGGCCGCCGGCGCGGCATCAGTGCCGGTGCCCGTGGTGAACGTCAGGCACGTGGGGATGTGAGTGGCGCACCGCGGCGTGCGAGTGCCGATGGCTGTGCTCACCCACCGGCCACTCGGCATGCACGTGGTCGTGATGGCCATCGTCGTGGCGGTGCGCATGTTCGTGCTCCAGTGCGTCGTGCTCGTGCTCATGCGCGTGCGATTCAGCCAGGTGCAGCACGACGCCGGCCATCATCAACGCCCCCCCGCCCGCCATCAACCATCCGGCGGAGCGGTCCCCCAGCAACACGGCCAAGCCAGCGCCGATGAATGGCGCAAAGGCGAAGACCGACCCGGTGCGCGCCGCGCCGAAGGCCCGTTGCGCCAACAGGTAGAAGCGCAGACTCAAGCCATAGCCGGTGGCGCCAACGAGCAGCAACGCCAACGCGGGAATCGCAGCAGGCAACGCTTCACCCGTTGCCCAGCCGAGGGCTGCCGACGCACTCGCCCCGAGAGTCGCCTTGGCCATCACCACCTGGCTGGGATCGCGCTCAGCGAGCGCGCGCGACAGCGTGTTGTCCACGCCCCAGGCCGCCGTCGCCAGCAGCACCGCCAACAAGCCCCACGGCTGCGCCTGGGCGCTGCGGGCCTGGTCGAGCACCAGCACGGCGCCACCGGTCACCAGCAGCAGCATCGCGGCCCACACCCGCCGATCCATCGTCTCCCCGTACTGCCGCCAGGCCAGCAATGCGGTGAAGGCGGCTTCCAGCGTCAACATCAGCGATGCACTGGTGCCGCTGGTGCGCTGCAGCCCCCACGCCAGCGCGACAGGGCCCAGCACCGCGCCGAAACAAGCCATGGCCAGCACGCGTCCAGCGTCGCCGCGGGCCAACCGCGCCTCGCGGTCGGCGGGCCGCCTCGACAGCGCGCCGACGATGGCCGCGCCGGCGTAAAGCAGCGCTGCCGTCTCGAATGGGCCGATGCCAACACCAAAGCGCTGGACCAGCGGCGTGCTGACACCGAACAACGCCGCCGCCAGCAAGGCCAGCAATCCACCGCGTAACGCGGGCCATCGAATACGGTCAGCTGACATGCTGCCCCCCCACCTGCGGTGCCTCCAAGGCCAGCCAAACCGGCCGCGCCAGCGCCTCGAACATCGCAGCCAGCTCTGCGGGCGGCAGCAGGCTGCGCTGCTCGATCCACCAGCCCAGCAGCTCGACGAAGGCGCCGGCGATCCAGCGTTGCGCGGCTGCCCGCGGCAACCCTGTGGCGTCACCGGCCGGTAATTCTTCGCCCACCAGCTTGATCACCATCTCCTTGAAGCGCTGCTGCACCACATAGCCACTGCGTCGGCCGACCAGCGCCCTGAACAGGCGCCGCTGCTCATGGGCGTGCTCGATCAGGCCCAGCGCGAAACCGAAGTCACCCGAATTGCCATCAGCACGCCCAGCCACGGCGGACTGCCGCAACGCAGCGCGCAACTCGTCCAGCGAGCCGACCAGCAGCGCGTCCTTGTTCGGGTAGTGCGTGTAGAAGGTCGAGCGGCCGATGTTGGCCCGCTCGCACAGATCCTGCACCGCGATCGCGTCCCAGCCGCGCTCGATGATCAGCATCAACAGCGCCTCGAGCAACGCATCTCGCGTGCGCACGCTGCGGCGGTCGTCGGCCGGGGTGGTGGACGGTGAAGACGGGGCACGAGATGGCATGGCGTTCCTGGACAGCAGCGCGGTTCGTGTCCAGTAGCGGACGGCCAAGCAGCTGCTGTGCTTGGGCCGCGTGGGCACGGCCCACGAAGATGGACACGTGTCCACTATAGAACGACCGTCCCATGATTGAACTGCGCGCGCTCAGCAAGGTGTACCCCGGCCCCGATGGCGGCACGCCCGCGCTGGACAACGTCACGCTGACCTTGCCGGCTGGCGAGTTCATCGCCATCGTCGGCAAGTCGGGCAGCGGCAAGTCCACCCTCATCAACCTGGTTGCCGGAATCGACCGCTCCACGGGCGGCGAAGTGCATGTGGGCGGCCAGGCCGTGCACCTGCTCGACGAAAGCCAGCTTGCCACCTGGCGCGGCCGCCACCTGGGCGTGGTGTTCCAGTTCTTCCAGCTGCTGCCGACCTTGACCGTGCTGGAGAACATCACCCTGCCGATGGACTTCTGCGGCACGTTGGCCGGCCCCGAGGCGCGCCAGCGCGGGCTGCAGCTGCTGGAGCAGGTGGGCATTGCCGAGCAGGCGCACAAGCTGCCGTCGGCCTTGTCCGGTGGGCAGCAGCAGCGCGCGGCGATCGCCCGCGCGATGGCCAACGACCCGTTGTTGATCGTGGCCGACGAGCCCACCGGCAACCTCGACACGCACACCGCAGACGCGGTGCTGGCGCTGCTGGCGTCACTGGCTCGGCAGGGCAAGTCGGTGCTGATGGTGACTCACGAGCGCGACATCAGCGCCGTGGCCGACCGCGTCGTGACCCTGGCCGACGGACGTGTCGTCGGCAACGAGGCCCGGCGCCCGGCGACCCTTGCGGTGAGGGAACTGCGCCATGCATGAGTGTTCACTGCTTCTGGTCGCGGCCCTGTCTGCAGCGATGCCGGCGCTGGCGGCCCCCGACACCGGTACGCTGACGGTGCACACCACCGGCTTCGCCCACGAGCACGGGCACGCGGTGGCAAAGCTGTTTGCCGAAGGCGACGACGTGTTCGGCCCCGGCCGCCAGACCATCAGCGCCGAGATCCACGCCAGCGAAGCGCTCTTGCAATGGAGCGACGTGGCGCCGGGCCGCTACGCGGTCATCGTCTTCCATGACGAAAACGACAACGGCACGCTGGACCACAACCTGTTGCGCCTGCCCGCCGAACCGCTGGGCTTTTCCAACGGCTGGGCGCTGAGCTGGCGCTCGGGCATGCCGAGCTTCGACAAGCTGCAGTTCCAGTTCACGCCGGCCATGCCAACGATTGAAGTGAGGGTGCGATGAGCCGAACCTGGCCGAGCCGCTGGCAAAAACTCTGGCGCGACCTGCAGGCCGAGCGGGGCCGATTCGCCTTGATGCTGATGGCGGTGGCCGTCAGCCTGGGTGCGTTCGGCGCGGTGTTGGGCGCCTATGCAGTGCTGACGCACGAGATCGAGGCCAACTATCTGCGCACCGAGCCGGCCCACGCGACGCTGGAACTGCCCGGCGACGTGGATGCCGCCGTGCTGGCGCTGGCTCGCCGCCACCCCACAGTGGCCAGCGCCGAAGCGCGGGACGTGATCCTGGCGCGGGCTCGCGTCGGCAACGACTGGCGGCCGCTGCTGCTGTTCGTCGTCGACGAGTTCAGCGGCCTGCGCCTGAGCCGCTTCACGCTGGAGGCCGGCTCGGCGCTGCCACCCACCGGCGGCGTGATGCTCGAACGCACGGCCACAAGCGTGCTCGGCGCCGATGTGGGCGGCCGGCTGCAACTGATGACGCCGAACGGAGTCTTGGCCGAGGTGCCGGTGAGTGGCCTGGTGCACGACCCGGGCCTGGCGCCGGCGTGGCAGGAACGAATGGGTYATGCCTACTTGTCGCGCGAGACATTCAAGGCCTTGGGCGAAGACGGGCGGCTGCACGAATTGCGAGTGCGGTTCCAAGGCGTGCCCGAAACCATGGCGGCAGTGCAGGCCGCCGCCACCGCACTGGGTGAAGACCTGCAGCGGCAAGGCGTGCCGGTCAGCGAAGTGCGCGTGCCGCCACCGCGACAGCATCCGCACCAGCGGCAGATGACGACCATCCTGTTCCTGCTGCTGGCCTTCAGCGCGATGGCACTGGTCTTGAGTGGCGTGCTGGTGGCCAACAACCTCGCTGCGTTGTTGGCTCGCCAAGTGCGCGAGATCGGCGTCATGAAGACACTCGGCGCGCGCACCGGACAGTTGGCGGCGATGTACCTGCTGCTGGTGGCGGCCATCGGTTTGGCATCGTTGGCGCTGGCGATGCCGATGGCCTATGCCGGCTCGCGTGGCTTTGCGCTTTCGGTGGCCAGGCTGTTGAACTTCTCGCTGAGCAGCACCGTGCCGCCCGCCTGGGTTTGGACCACGCAGATGTTGGCAGGCCTGTTGGCGCCGGCTGTCGTGGCGGCCTTGCCGGTGTGGCGGGCCTGTCGGGTCACTGTGCGCGAGGCGATCGATCGCCACGGCGCCAACCCGAGCTGGCTCGGCGC
>NZ_JBFUGE010000148.1:0-12643 GCF_056403075.1 Ideonella sp. P3_A4
AGCCTGTGCAAGGCGACTGGGTGCTGAACGTGCGCGACCTCGAAGGCCAGGACGTCGGCCGCATCGAACGCTGGGGCATGGGCCTGCAGCTCGACAGCGCGGCAGCGGCCGTGGTGCGCGGCGAAGTGGCGCCCGACATGCGGATCCCTGACAACTCGCCGACCGGCGTGATCAGCACCATCGCGCTGGCCCAGGCCGGCAGCGTGCGCAGCATCAAAGTCGCACTCGACATCACCCACACCTACATCGGCGACCTGCGCATCGAGCTGATCTCGCCGACCGGCCGCAGCACAGTGCTGCATGGCCAGCTCGGTGGCGGGCAAGACAACCTGAAGGCCACGTTCGACTCGGCGACCCCGCTGTCACCCCTGAGCGGCCTGGCCGGGCAGCCGATCCCCGGCAACTGGACGCTGCGGGTGGCCGACCTGGCGCCGGTCGACGTGGGCACGCTGAACAAGTGGAGCGTCGAGATCGTGCCAGCCTGAGCAGCATGCCCGACGGGGCAGGGACAATCGCGGCATGACCGCGGTCCCTGCCCCACTCCCTTTGTCACCGCGGCCGCTGAAGTACCTGGCCGGTTATCCGCACACGCTGGTGGCCCAGGCACAGCGGCTGATCGACGAAGGCCGCCTGGGCGACACGCTGCGACAGCGCTACCCCGAGATGCACACGGTGCGCACCGACGGCGCGCTGTACGAGCACGTCAACGCGCTGAAGACCCGCTTCATGCGCAACGCGCCGCCCCTGTCCAAGGTAGCGTATGACAACAAGCTGAAGATCCTTCAGCAGGCGCTGGGCACGCACACCATGGTCTCGCGGGTGCAGGGCACTCAGCTGAAGGCCAAGCGCGAGATCCGCATCGCCAGCCTGTTCAAGCAAGCGCCGGCCGACTTTCTGCAGATGATCGTCGTGCACGAACTGGCGCACCTGCGCGAGCGCGAGCACGACAAGGCCTTCTACGCGCTGTGCACGCACATGGAGCCGGCCTACCACCAGCTCGAGTTCGACACCCGGCTGTGGCTGACCGCGCTGGAGCTCGAAGCGCCCGATTTGGTCCCCGAAAAGCCCAAAACCTAGGGTCAACCCGGACGTTTCAGTCAGGGTTGACCCGCAGTTCATCCGCTTTTGGCGCAGTTCATCCGCTCGCGCCGTCGGCCGGTCGCAGCTCGATGGCGGTGGCGAAGGGGACTTCCTACAGTCCACCCATCGCAACAACGCCGCAAGGCCTAGCAGGAGCCCCACATGACCGCCGCCACCCCCCGTTTCGCCGCCCAAGAGACCGCCGTCCGCCGTCTGGCCGCCGGTTTCGCCCTGGTGCTGACGCTGGGCCTGGTCGCCATGCTGGGCCAGCTGGCCGACCGCCAATACGACGACGCGCTGATGGCCCAGGCCGACAACGCGCCGACCCAGGTCGTCGTCGTGCACTCGACCCGCCTGCCGCGCGGCTAAAAGCGCGCAGCGCGCTGGCCCAGGATTTCAGTCCGCGGCCAGCACGCGCAGCAGGGCCCAGGGGTAGATGCCCCGCTCGTGGCCATCGCTGAAACGCAGGTTCAACGCGTACTGCCCCACCGGTTCGGCCGCCGCCAGGTTCACGCCTGCCGGCGGCTGCTGTATTTCGCCCTGCAAAGCCGCCGCCTTGCAGCCGGCACATCGACACGCCGCGCGCAGACGCGCGGCCTCGATCAGCACCTCGCCGTCCACCCAGTGCAGCCGCAAGCCCTGCGGCCCCCATTCGACCGCCTGCGGCACCGTCTCGATGACGCTCACAGCGACCCCAGGCGCTGCAACGCCAGCCGCACGGCTTTGCGCACCTCCGGGTCCGGGTCGGCCTCGGCGGCTTGCAACGCCGGYACGGCTGTCGAGTCACCGATCTCGCCGAGCGCAATCGCGGCCTCCTTGCGCAGGTTGCCGGCCTGATGCAGCAAGGCTTCGGTCAATACGCCTAACGCCGCACTGTCACGCAGACGGCCCAGCGAACGCGCGGCGCGCAGCCGCACCTGCCAGTAGGGATCGTCCATCGCCTCGCGCAGGGCCGCGCCACTGGCCGCACTCGCRCTCGCACCCACTGCTGCCTCGCCCGCGACCAGCTTGCCCAGCGTCGTCGCTGCCTCCTCGCGCACCGCCCAAGCGGCGTCGCGCAGCGCGCTGCACAACGCCGGCAGCACGGCCGGCGCGTCAGCGTGGCTCGCGAGCCCCAAGGCGCCAGCTGCCGCGCGGCGCACTTCCGCGTCCGCATCACCAACGGCCAATTCAGCCAGCGGCGCCAGCGCGTCGCTTTGCTTGAGCCAGCCGAGCACGCCCACCGCCTCGCGGCGCACGCCCGCGTCGGCATGGCGCAGCGCCGCCAACGCCGGCCCGGCCGCCGCTGGCACACGCAGCTCGCGCAAGGCCCGCAGCGCAGCACCGCAGACAAAGCTGTCCGCGTGACTGGCATGCGGCACCAGGCGTGCGCCAGCAGCGCCGTCTTTCAGCTCGGTCAACGCCTGCGCGGCGGCTTGGCGCACAGCGGGTTCATCGCGCAGTGCGTCGGCCAGCGCATCCACCACGTCGGCGTCGTCCCAGCCAGCCAGCGCCCGCGCGGCCTCGGCACGCAACTCGGGCTCGGGGTCCAGCCGCAGCAGACTGGCGATCGTCGGCAGCAGCACTTCGTCTTCGACATCGGCAAAAGCCAGCAGCGCGACGCGGCGCACGCCGGGGTCCGTGCTCAACAGGCGTTGTCGCAGTGCCGCCGTCTCGGGGGCCGTGTCGGGGTGCAGTTCAGGAAGCAAAAGAGTCATGGCGTCAGGTGGCGAAGTTCCATTGCGGCAAGGCCAGGGGCAAGGGGTGCAGGGCCGAGCCCAACGGCGTCAGCCGCTCGGGCGGCTCCACCGGCGCGTCGTGGCGCAGCAGTGCCAGGCAGCGGCGTTTCAAGGCGACGAACGCCGGTTCGGTCAACTGACCGGTGTGGCGGGGCCTGGGAAACGGCACCGTCAGCTCTTCTAGGATGCGACCGGGGCGCGGCCCGATGATCAACACGCGGTCGGCCAGGAACAGCGCCTCGTCGATGTCGTGGGTGACGAAGAGGATGGTCGTGCGCAGCCGGTTCCACAGGTCCAGCAACAGCTCTTGCATGTGGGCGCGGGTCAACGCATCGAGCGCACCGAAGGGCTCGTCCATCAGCAGCACGCGCGGCTTGTTGATCAGCACGCGGGCAATCTCGACCCGCTGCTGCATGCCGCCCGACAGCTCGCGCGGGTAGCGGCCCTCGAAGCCGGCCAGGCCGACTTGCGCGATCATCTGGCGCGCTTCGGCTTCGCGCGCGGCGCGGTCGATGCCCTTGAGCTTCAAGCCATAGGCCACGTTCTGCAGCACCGTCTTCCACGGGAACAGCGTGTGGTGCTGGAACACCAGGCCACGATCGGGGTGCGGCCCTTCGATCGGCTCGCCATTGAGCCGCAGCGAACCGCGCGCCGGCGGCAGGTGACCGGCCAGCGCGCCGAGCAGCGTCGACTTTCCGCAGCCCGAGGGCCCGAGCAGGCAGACCAGCTCGCCGGGTGCCGCATCGATGCTGACATCGTGCAGCACCTCGAAGCGCTGCGCGCCCTGGCCGAGCGCGATGCTGACATGCTCGACCTGGACCCGCGCGCCATGCAGCGAATCGTCTTGTGTGGCTTCCGTCATGGCGTCCCCCGTTGCGGCCGGTACCACGGCATCAGCCGGCGACCGGCCCACTGGATCAGCGCACTGCTGCCCATGCCGAGCGCGCCGATCAACAGCATGCCGACGATGATGCTGGGGTAGTTCTGCACCGTGTACGACTCCCAGGTGTAGTAGCCGATGCCGTACTGGCCGGCGATCATTTCGGCGGTGACGAGGCAGAACCAGCAGGTGCCCATGCCGATCGACAGACCGGTCACGATGCTGGGTGCGGCGCCTGGCGCAATGACTTCGCTGAACAGACGCCAGCGTCGCGTGCCGAGGCTGCGCGCCGACGCGATCAGGCGCGCATCGACCGCCTCGACACCGTGGATGGTGTTGAGCAGGATCGGGAACAGCGCACCGACGAAGGTGATGAAGATCATGCTGCCTTCGGACGACGGGAACATCAGGATCGCGAGTGGGATCCATGCCACCGCCGGGATCGGGCGCAGCACTTCCAACGGCGGCAGCAACGCATCACGCGCCCAGCGCAGGCGGCCGATCAACAAACCCGACCCGATGCCGAGCAACGCCGCGAGGCCGAAGCCCGCGCCGACGCGCCACAGGCTGCTGGACAGGTGTGGCCACAGCTTGGGCGAGTGGAACAAGCTCCATGCGGCACCCAGCACCTCGGCCGGCGGCGGCACGTTGGCGAAGGTGATAACGCCCAGGTTCAGGTGCAGCGTCGCGGCCCAATGCCACAGCAGCAGGCAGGCGACGATCGAGCCGGCTTGCCAGGCCGGGCGTTGCCAGGCGTTGGCAGCGGCACTGTCGCGAGGTGAAGGATCGGCATCGACGCCTGGCGCCCCTGCCGCCTCCTCAGTCGTGCTGAGCGCGCTCATGAGCCCGCCGCGACCTTGACGCCGGCCCCAACCGCCGCCTGCGCGCCGGCGAAGTCCAGCACCTTGCCCTTGTTCGCGGTCGCATAAGCCACGGCCGCGTCCTTTTGCAGGAACGCACTCAGTTGGCCCTTGGCGTCGAGTGCATACCAGGTCGTCGGCGCCAGCAGCTTGATACGGTGCATCAGATCGTGCACGTAGACCGCCTTGGCCGACTTGCCCGAGCGCTCCAGTTTCTGCAGTTCACCCAAGGCCGCCTCGATGCTGGCGTAGTGCCGCACCTTCGGCTCACCCTGGACCCAGATGCCGGCCACCCGCTGCATGTCGGTGATCGGCTTGCCAGTCAGCGCATCGTTGGCCTGCAGTGGCAGCTTGTCGCGGTTGGCCAGCCGCGCTTCGTAGTTCAGACCCGATTGCTTGAACGCCTCGCGGATGTAGTGGTCGTCGATGAAGGTCTCGGCATTCAGCGGCGACTCGCGACCCAGCAGCTTCAGCGTCTCGATCGAAGTCTTCAGCGCCTGGCGGTATTCGGGCTTCCAGCTCAGGTCACGTGTCTGCAGCCCCAGCGGCCCGTGGTACAGGTAGTTCACCGCCGCCTCGATGCCGGTGACCTTCTCGATCAGCTCGCTGTACTTCTCGGGCTCGGCCGCCATCAGGCGATCGGCCTCCAGCGCGGCGCGCAGGAAGGCGACCACCACCTCGGGGTACTTCTTCGCGTACTCGGCGTTGACCAGCGAGCCGTGGTACGTCGGCGCATTGGCCTGCGAGCCATCGAAGATCTTGCGCGCGATGCCGCGGTGCTCGAACAGCTCGGAGAACGGCACGAAGTCGGCGTGCGCCTCGATCTTGCCGGCCTGCAGCGCCGGGCCGGCCACTTCCGGCGCCTGGGTCGTGATGTTGACGTCCTTCTGCGGGTCCCAGCCTTGCGCCGCCACCGCGCGCAGCAGCATGCCGTGGGCAGTGGATGCGAACGGCACCGAGATCGTGCGGCCCTTCAGCTCGGACAGCGACGTGACTTTCGAATCGCGCGGC
This sequence comes from Ideonella sp. P3_A4, assembly GCF_056403075.1. Taxonomy (NCBI): domain Bacteria; kingdom Pseudomonadati; phylum Pseudomonadota; class Betaproteobacteria; order Burkholderiales; family Sphaerotilaceae; genus Ideonella; species Ideonella sp. P3_A4. Next base: position 5,550 of record NZ_JBFUGE010000148.1, read on the forward strand.
ACGACGACGCCATTGCCGCTGCCCAGCGTGCTGCCCGACAGCACGGTGATGAACACGCTTTGCTTGCCCGCTTTCAGGAACGCCGCGCCGTTGTTGGCGCCAGGGAAGTCGGCCATCGAGCCGAGGTCCAGCTTGTCGGCCACCATCTCGTTAGTCAGCGGCGCGCCGGAGGTGAAACTCTTCCACTGGATGTCGTACTGAACGTCCTTGTACTTGCCGTCGTGCGGCAGGTACTTGTCCAGCAGCTTCAGCTCGCGGATCAGCAGGCCGCCGGTCGCGCAGTTGATGGTCGTGTCTTGCGTGCCGATGGCCACGCGGATGGTTTCACCGGCATGGGCGCCGAACGTGGTGGCCAGCAACAGCGCCAGCAGGGGACGGATGTACTTCATGGGTCAGGGCCTTCGTCTAACGCAGCAGATAGGGGATGTCGACATGCACGGCGCCGGTGGGGCAGTCCTTCTCGCAAGGCATGCAGTACCAGCACTCGTCGAACTTCATGTAGGCCGCGCCCTTGACCAGGTCGATGGCCAGCACGTCGAGTGGGCAGACGTCGACGCAGACGGTGCAGCCCTTGTGGGCGATGCACTTGTCGGCGTCGATCGTGACGGGCACGGTGGCCGGGTGCAGCGCCAGCGGGGCGATCGGGATGGTGGTGGTCGTTTGCATGGTCAGTTCCTCAGGCAGCCACCGGCTCGGATGGCTCTTGCAACGGCGCGGCAATGCGCAGTTGGCGGTAGGCGTTTCGTTCGGTCTCGGCGATCGGCACGATGTAGGGCTCGATCGCGCGCTTGAAGCTCACCATCCGTCCCTGCTCGTCCTTCTTCAGCTGGGCGTGGCAGAACCACTCCGCGTCGTTGCGCTCGGGGTAGTCGACCCGCGCGTGGTACAGGCCCCAGCGGCTTTCGGTGCGGTAGAGCGACGCGCGCGCGGCCATCTCGGCACAGTCGCGAATCGCGTGCACTTCGAGCGCGCGCATCAGCTCGTGCGGCTCGCGCGCCTTCATCTGCTCCAGGTCGTCGCGGATGCTTTCGAAGCGTTCGAGCCCGATCTCCATCTTGCGCGTCACCTTGGGCGGCTGCAGATAGTCGTTGACCATGCGGCGCAGCTTGTATTCGACCTGGTTCGGCGGTAGCCCGTGCTCGCGTTGCAGCGGCGCCCAGACACGTGCGCGCTCGCGCTCGACCTGTTCGGCATCGACCGGTGCGAAGTCGCCGTTGCCTTCTTCGATGTAGCGCACGCAGCTCTCAGCCGCCAACCGGCCGTAGACGAAGGCGCCAAGCATGTAGTTGTGCGGCACGCAGGCCATGTCGCCGGCCGAATGCAGCCCAGCCACCGTGGTGCGGGCGTACTCATCGACCCACACGCCCGAAGCCGAGTGGCCGCTGCACAAGCCGATCTCCGAGATGTGCATCTCGACCATGCGCTCGCGATAGTCGGTGCCGCGCCCAGCGTGAAAGCGACCGCGGCTGGGCCGCTCGTTGGTGTGCAGGATGGTCTCGATCGTCGAGATCGTTTCTTCGGCCAGGTGGTCGAGCTTCAGGAACACCGGGCCCTTGCCGCCCTGCAGCTCCTGGAAGAACTCCCACATCATCTGGCCGCTCCAGTAGTCGCACTCGATGAAGCGTTGGCCCTCGGCGTTGGTGGTGTAGCCACCGAACGGGCCGGTCACGTAGGCACAGGCCGGGCCGTTGTAGTCCTTGATCAACGGGTTGATCTGGAAGCATTCGAGGCCCGACAACTCGGCGCCCGCGTGGTAGGCCATCGAGTAGCCGTCGCCAGCGTTGGTCGGGTTCTCGTAGGTGCCGAACAGGTAGCCCGAGGCCGGCAGTCCCAACCGGCCAGCGGCGCCGCAGCTCAGCACCACCGTTTTCGCGCGAATGACGTGGAAGTCCGCCGTGCGGCAGTCGAAGGCCATCACGCCGGCCACACGTGGTCCGCCGGCGGCGTCGTTGTCCATCAGCAGGCGCGTCGCGACCAGCCGGTTGGTGATCTCGACCCGGGTACGCTTGAGCTGCCGGTACAGCACCTTCTTGATGTCATGGCCTTCCGGCATCGGCAGCACATAACTGCCCATGTGGTGGACCTTCTTGACCGCGAAGTCGCCGGTCTCGTCCTTCTCGAACTTGACGCCCATGCGGTCCAGCTCTTCGATCATCGCGAAGCTGTTGGCGGCATAGGCCATCACCGTCTTCTGGTTGACGATGCCGTCGTTGGCGATGGTGATCTCGCGCACGTACTGCTCCGGCGTGGCGTGGCCAGGGATGACGGCGTTGTTCAGGCCGTCCATGCCCATCGAAATGGCGCCGCTGCGCTTGACGTTGGCTTTTTCCAGCAGCAGCACGCGCAGCGCCGGGTTGGCCTGCTTGGCCTTCACCGCCGCCATCGGGCCGGCCGTTCCGCCGCCGATGACGACGACGTCGTATTCGTGTTCGTGGGTTTGCATCGGGTCAGGTCTCCTGGGGGCGCTGGCGATCGACGCGCAGGCGGTACTGGAAGGTGTCGGCGCGGAAGTACAGGTGTTCGTAGTCAACCGGCCGCTGCTGCGCGTCGTGCGTCAGGCGCTCGATGTGCAGCACCGGCGCACCCTCACGCACGCGTAGCGCGCTGGCCAGCTCGTCATCGGCCAGCGTCGCGTCAATCGTCAGGTCGGCATGGCCCAACGGCAGGCCGCATTCGTTCTCGAGGATCAGGAAGATGTCGCGCGTCACCAGATCGGCCTGGGCCAGCTTGCGGCCCAGCGCTTCGCTCACGTAGGTCACTTCCAGCGAGACCGGTTCGCGGTTGAGCAGGCGCACGCGGCGGATTTCGGCCACCGGTTCACCTGCGGCCAGCTGCAGGCGCTGGGCAACATCCGGCTCGGCCGGAATGAAGCGCAGATCGAGCAGCTGGTTGAGCACCTCGTAGCCCATCGCCGACATCGATTCGGCAAAGCCCATCAGGTGGCTGACGTTCTGGAAGGCCTTGGGCCGCGAGACAAAGCTGCCTTTGCCTTGCAGTGTGTAGATCAGCCCTTCTTTCTGCAGGTCACCCAGCGCCTGGCGCACGGTGATGCGGCTCACGCCAAAGGTTGCGCCCAGGTCTGCTTCCGACGGCAGCTGCGACAGCGGCGCGTAGCTGCCATCGAGGATGCCGGCGCGCAGACGGTGCTTGATCTGCGCATGCAACGGCCCGGTCGGCGCCGGCGACGTGAAGTGCGGCGCGGTCGGCGGCAATGGCGGGGTCGGCAGCTGAAACAGCTCGGCTGTCTTCGGTCTCATGCGGTGGCAACCTGTTATGACGAGTGCCGCGAAGCGTAGAGACTGACGCCGGCCGCGTGAATGAAGATTGCGGCATATCCTTAGTCAGCGCAGGAGCCAGGTTTGCCGTTGATGCTTATCTGTTCTGTGTTGTCGACCATGCGCACCACCGCCCTTTTGCTGTTCAGCTCGGCTCTCTGCCTGGGGGTCGCCGCCCCGATCGTCCACGCCGCCGAGAGGCAAGCCCAGCTGACGCAGGTCGAGCGGCTGGTGGTCGAGCGCAGCAATGCGTTCAGGCAATCACAAGGGGTGGCGCCGGTGGCGCCTGAGCGGGCGTTGACCACAGCAGCACAAGCCTTTGCGGCCTACATGGCCCGTACCGACAACTACGGCCACGAGGCCGATGGGCGTGAGCCGTCTCAGCGTGCGCAAGCCCAGGGCTACAGCTACTGCATGGTGGCCGAGAACATCGCGATGCAGTACAGCTCGCTCGGCTTCGAAACCGAGGAGCTGGCACGGGGCATGGTGCAGGGCTGGATCGACTCGCCCGGCCACCGCCACAACCTGCTGGCGCCCGAGGCAACCGACATCGGCGTGGGCATGGCGCGCAGCCCCAGCAGCGGCCGCTACTACGCGGTGCAGATGTTCGGCCGACCTTCCTCGCTGCTGCTGAAGTTCTCGCTCAGCAACCGCAGCCGCGTGGCGCTGAACTACCAACTCGACGACAAGCGCTACGCGCTGCCGCCCGGCATGACACGCACGCACGAGCAGTGCAACACGCCTGCGCTGTCGGTCAACGTGCCAGGCCAGGCCGAGGCCATGACGCTGAAGCCGGCCAACGGCACGCGCTACCGGTTCGAGCCGTCCGTGCGCGGTGTCAAAGTGGTGACAGACAGCTGAACCTGAGCACGCTCAGTAGCGGCCGGCCCACCACAACAAGCCTCCCTGCCAAGCCACTGCGATCGCAGCAAGGCCCGCCACGACGATCAACCCGTGGTGCCAGCGCCGCCATCGGCCGACGCCTTGTACTGCCTGCCGCCAAGGCACGACGGCTGACACCAACGTGGCGCCCAATGCCAGCCACGTCAGCCCTTGGACCGCCCGCAAGGTGTGACCGAACGTCGCTCCTCCCACGGCCAACGGATCCGCCATGAGCAAGCCCATCGCGCCCAGCAGCGCCAACCAGGGCAGCAGCGTGAACAGCGCCGACCAGCGCACCAATCGCCCAAGCGCCTGTGCAGCCAAGGTCGGCGGTTGTAGCCGCCTGCGGAAACGCCGCAGCACCGCACCGATTGGCCAGGCCAACAGCGTCAGCAGGTTCACTGTCAGCGCCACGGCCAACGTGCCACCGACCACACCGGCACGTTCGTACCAGGCCGCCTGCTGCCACACGGCCACCGGAACATGCCCGCCCATCTCCCAGCGGCCCTCGGCGTTGCGGCGGAAGTAGACCCGCCTCGGCGCGGCCTGCGAGTCGTCGCTGCCCTCGGCCTGCCACACACCGCTGCCCACCGACCGCAACGGCAGCGGCTGGTCTTTCTCGCCACGCACCGAGCTGACCATCAATCGACCGTCGGGTGCGCGCGCCACCGTCACCTGCGACAGCAGGCTCCCCAGCTTGCCGGGGCTGTGCTCTGCACGTCGGCTGCTCATGTAGCTGCCTTCGATGCCTTGGTCGTCTTGGGCTTCGGCCACCGCTACCAGGGCCGGCGGGCCGCCGATGTAGCGCTCGACGAAGCGGCGGAACAAGGCGTCGCGCAACACGCGCTTGCCAGCGCTGTTCTGCACGAAGAACACACCCACGCGCTGCTCGGGCAGCAGGTACAGACCGCTGTGGAACCACATGGTGTCGCCGCCATGGCTGATGACCCGGGGGCCGAAGGCATCGTCTTCCCAGAAGCCCAGCGTCATCGCCGGGGCTTGCGGGTGCAGCCGCCATTGCGGCGCCTGCATGCGCGCTAGCCAGGTGGGCGACAACGCTGCTGGTACCGCGTCACCCGGCGATACCTCGCCCCCGCCCAGATGCGCCAACATGAATCGCCCCATGTCGGCCACCGTGGCAGACGCCGAGCCGGCCGGCGCCACGCGCAGCCACTCGAAAGGCTGCGCGGCCTCTGAGCCCAGGTCGTAGCCTTGCGACAAGCCCGCCGCCAAAGCGGCCGGCAAAGGCTGCGCGAAGCTGGTGTGCGCCATGCCCAGCGGCTGCAGAAGTTGGCGCTGCAGATGGTCCGCAAAAGGTTGGCCGCTGCGCCGCTCGACGATGTAGCCGGCGAGCGTGGCGCCATAGTTGGAGTAGGCCGCCGTGCTGCCCGCCGCGAAGATGCGGGGCGGCAATTGCGTGCGCAGGTAGTCGCCCAGGCCAGCCGATTCGCCCGGTTGCATCCACATCCCCTGCACGGTCTCTTCGAAACCTGCGGTGTGCGTCATCAACTGGCGCAGCGTCACCGGATGGCCCTGGTACGGCGGCAGCGGAAAGTCCAGGTACTGCTGCACATCCGCATCGAGTGACAGCTGGCCCTGCTCGACCAGCCGCATCACCGCGGTCCAGGTCAGCAACTTCGACACCGAACCGATGCGAAACAGCGTGGTGTCCGCGGTGACCGCCAACTGCCCCGCTCGGTCGGCCCAGCCGTAGCCGCGCTGGAACAGCACACGGCCATCCTTGACCACGACCACCGCGGCGCCGGCTATGTCGGCCTGCTTCAGCTCATTCGGCAGGTAGCCGTCGAAGAACGACGACAGATCTTCCGCGCTCATCGCAGGCTTGGCTGCGGGCTGCGCCGACGCCGTGACCACGGTCAGCAAGGCAACCATACCCGCGCCGACCAGCGCCCGCAGCCGTGTCCAGGCCTGGGCCCTAACGCCTTGTCCTTGTCCCTCCATCGCCTCGCCTCTCGATCGGCATGCCAAGGGCGTGCAATGTAGACAGCGACCGCACCGCACACCACTTCGATGCGATGAACTGCATCGGCGCGGGCATGAAGCGGGGTGATCGGTGACGCCGGCCCAAGCGAAGTCAGCCGCCCCACGGGTAAGCCACTGCGCAAATCAGTTAGGCTGTCTCACCACACACTTGGAGGGGAAGCCATGATCCCATTGCGTTCGACGTCTCTGCTGCCGGCCGTTTTGCTGCTGGGTTCGTGCCTGGGTGCGCACGCTGCGACCTATCAGGTGACACCCTTGGCAGAGCGCGGGTCGTGTTCAGCAATCAATGCCCAAGGCACGAGCGTCGGCAGCTCACGTGTCGGCTTCGACGAGCACGACCGGTCCGCATGGATCGCCACACCGCGCGGCAAGGTTCGAATCGTGCACGGGGCAGGCGACAAAGAGGCGTGGTACGGCAACGCCATCAATGCCTCGCGCATGATCGCCGGCGAGGTGGTCTACGAGAAGACCTTTGGCTTTCACTACGCCGCCACGTGGGCACCAGACGGCACGGTGAGCCGATTGCCGCAGATCATCGACGGGGCCAGCTCGGCACTCGGCATCAATGATGCCGGTGACGTCGTCGGCGAAGCACCTGGCATGACCGACGGCACCCACCCGATGATGTGGACCGAAGGCCGTGTCATCGACCTGGCCCCCGAAGCCTGGTACGGCTATGCCCGCGCGATCAACAACCACAAGCAAGCGGTCGGCGTCGTCAACGACGCGCCGCACCAGGCCGGCCAGGCGGCGCTGTTCGAGAACGGCACGGTCACCAAGCTCGGCACGCTCGGCGGCCGCAGCAGCGAAGCGGTGGACATCAACGAGGCTGGGCACGTGGCCGGTTATTCCGAGGTCACCGACAACGACTGGGTCACCCACCCGTTCATCTATGCCGACGGGGTGATGCGTGACCTGGGAGCACCAAGAGGC
>NZ_JBFUGE010000149.1:0-12572 GCF_056403075.1 Ideonella sp. P3_A4
GCTTACCAGCGCGCGCTGGAATTGCTGGCGTTCTGACGCAGCGATGGCGGCCAAGCCCGACACGTCGGCCGAACGCCGACGCCTGCAGATGGCCGACATCGCGCGCCTGGCCGGCGTGTCGATGTCCACCGTTTCGCGGGCGTTGAACGGCAGTACGCTGGTCAACGAAGAAACGCGGCGCCGCATCGGCGAACTGGCGCGTTCGCTGAACTACACGATCAACGAGAGCGCGAAGAACCTGCGCCTGCAGCGCAACCAGACGATCGCGGTGGTCGTGCCCTACGACGCGCAGTCGCGTCAGCACATCTCCGACCCGTTCTTCCTCTCGATGGTCGGCAGCCTGGCCGATGCGTTGACTGACCGCGGCTACGACATGCTGCTGTCGCGCGTCGATGCCGAGGCCCTGGATTCGGTCTCGTCGCTGTACGACGTCGGCCGCGCGATCGGCATCGTGTTGATCGGGCAATGGCGGCACCACGACCAGCTCAATGCGCTGGCCGCACGCGGCGTCCCGGTGGTCGTGTGGGGCGGGCAGCTGCCGCAGCAGCTGTACTGCACGGTCGGCGGCGACAACCTGCTCGGCGGGCGCCTGGCCACGCAGCACCTGCTCGCGCAGGGGCATCGCCGCATCGTCTTTCTGGGCGATGCGCAGCTGCCCGAGGTGGCCTTGCGGCTGGCCGGCCATCGGCAGGCCTTGGCCGATGCAGGTGTCGCTTTCGACGAGGCGCTCGTCCACAAGGTGCCGTTCGAAGAGCAGGGCGCCGAACGTGCGATCAATGCGCTGCTGCAGGCTGGCGGTGCCGGCTTCGATGCGGTCTTCGCCTGCAGCGACCTGATCGCGATCCTTGCGATGCGTGCACTGCGACGCGCCGGCCGGCGCGTGCCCGAAGACGTGGCCGTGATCGGCTACGACAACATCGCGCTGGCGGCCTACGCCGACCCGCCGTTGAGCACGGTCCACCAGCCGGTCTCGCAGGCCGGCGTCGAGCTGGTCGATGCGCTGACTCGGCTGATTAGCGGCGAGGCGCAGCCGCCGCGGTTGCTGCCGGTCGAGCTGGTGGTGCGGCACAGCAGCGTCGCGGCAACACCGCTGCGCTGAGCCGCGTGGCGGCTTTGGCCGCCGGCAGTTGACAATCGATTGCAATCATCCAACTAAGCTCGCCTTCCCCGGTTGGTAAACGTCAATAGGCATTGGTGTTTCTACTGAATTGCAATCGATTGCAATGACCGCGAAACTGCACGCCATCCCGCCCCGGATGCGTTCATCGAGCGCGTGATCCGGCGGGACCGGAGACAACGGCGTGGCCCGCTGGGCCTACGCCGCGCCGTACACCAATTCGACTGGAGCGATCCGATGCCCGCCACCTTGCGCCGCCGCCTGCCGCACCGCCACCCCTTGGCGCTCGCCGTTTCATTGGCCTTGCTGCCCACTGCTACCGTCTGGGCGCAAGCGGCGCCGTCCACTGAGCCTGCCGCAGGTGCCGCACCTGCCGACGCGTCACCGGCTCCTGCCGAGACACCCGACGCGGGCCTCGACCTGGGCCGCATCGTCGTCACCGGTGCCACCACCGCCCGCAGCAAGATGAAGCAGAGCGTCTCCGTCAGCACGGTCGACAGCGAGCAGGTGCAGAACTCCACCGCCGCCAGCGCGGTGGAAGTGCTGCGCGCTGTGCCCGGGCTGCGCGCCGAGTCGTCCGGCGGCGAAGGCAACGCCAACCTGGGTGTGCGCGGATTGCCGATGTCCGACGGCGGTGGCCGCTATGTGCAACTGCAGGAGGACGGCCTGCCCGTGCTGCTGGTCGGCGACGTGTCGTTCGCCACCGCCGACCAGTTCGTGCGCGCCGACTACGCACTCGACTCGATTGACGTGGTGCGCGGTGGCTCGGCCTCGACCCTCTCGACCAACTCGCCCGGCGCCATCGTCAACTTCATCGGCAAGACCGGCAAGGTTCCTGGCGGTGCGGTCGGCATGAGCCTGGGGCTGGACCATCGCCAGCAACGCATCGACTTTCAGCACGGCGGCAAGCTCGGCGACAAGCTGTACTACCAGTTCGGTGGCTTCTACCGCCTCGGTGAAGGCACCCGCCACACCGACACTACGGTCGAAAACGGCAGCCAGTTCCGCGCCAGCCTGACGAAAGAGCTCGACGATCGCGGCAGCTACGTGCGCGTCTCGGTCAAGCAGCTGAAGGACAACACACCCACCTACCTGCCGGTGCCCGTGCAACTGGACGGTAACCAGATCAAGCAGCTGCCCGGCATCGACCCTCGCAATGCCTTCTTCATCAACAGCCACTTTCCGACCGACGTGGTCGTCGGTGCCGATGGCCACACCGTCATCACCCACCCGGCCGACGGCCTTGGCGTGAACGTGTCGGCCTTCGGCGTCGAAACCCAGCTCAAGCCCGGCGACGGCTGGACGGTGACCGATCGCTTTCGCAAGAGCGTCATCAACGGCCGTTTCATCGGCCTGTTCCCGGCCGGCAGCCAGCCGGCTGACTACACCGGCGACACGCCAGTTTTCTCGGCCCACATCTTCAACACCTCGCTGGACGACATGGGCAACGTCTTCAACGACCTGCGCGTGCAAAAGGAGCTGAAGTTCGGCGACGACCAGCGGCTCACGCTGACCGGTGGCCTGTTCAGCGGCATCCAGAACGTGGCCCAGACCTGGTACTGGAACCGCTACAACGTCGGCCTGACCGGMGACGGCGCCGCGCTGTACGACAACGCCGGCAACCCCAGCACCGAGSCGGTGGGCGACGCCACCACCACCTGGGGCGGCTGCTGCTTCCGCTCGATCGACGTGCGCCTGACGGCCGTGGCGCCTTATGCCGCGCTGACCTGGGAGCAGGGCCCCTTCAGCCTCGATGCCAGCGTGCGCCAGGACCGTCAGCGCGGCTCCGGCTCGCAGCGTTTCGGCGACGCCGCTTCGGGCGGCAAGTGGAACCCCGACCGCACGACGGCCGTGCACTACACGACCGATGCGACCTCGTACTCGGTGGGCGGCAACTACGAGTTCGGGCGCAGCCTGGCCGCATTCGCGCGCTTCAGCCACGGCGCTTCGTGGAAGTCGCCGGACCGGGTGATCTGGGATGAACGCGTCGCCACCGGCATCGACCCCTATCCGGTCAACGAGGTCGACCAGTTCGAGGGCGGCATCAAGTTCCGCCAAAGCGGCCTGAACGCTTTCGTGACCCTGTTCAATGCCCGCACCAAGGAAGGCGCGGGCTTCGAGGTCACCACCCAGACCGTCAAGAAGGACTCGTACACCTCGCAAGGCGTCGAGGCCGAGGTGGCCTGGCGCCTGGGCGACTTCAAGGTCGCGGGCGGCGCAACCTGGACCCATGCCGAGATCGACTCGGGCCCGAACAAGGGCAACACACCGCGCCGCCAGGCCGACTGGGTCTACCAGATCAGCCCGTCGTACAGCTTCGGTTCGCTGGAAGTGGGGGGAGCGATCATCGGCACGACCAAGAGCTACGCGCAGAACGACAACCAGGTCGTGCTGCCCGGCTTCGCGGTGGTGAACCTGTTCGCCAACTACGAACTGACACCCGAGCTGGTGCTCTCCGCCGGCGTCAACAACGTGTTCGACCAGCTCGGCTACACCGAGGCCGAGGGCCAGAACAACCTGGGCAACAACCCGCTGTACATCGCCCGCGCCGTCAACGGGCGCAGTGCGAAGCTCTCGTTGCGGTACACGTTCTGAACGCCTTGAACGCTACCGTCGCACCATGAGCAGCCCCCCGCCTCCAAGACTGGGTTTTGCGCAGATCGTGAACATGAATGTCGGCTTCTTCGGCATCCAGTTCAGCTTCGGTCTGCAGCAGGCCAACATGAGCCCGATCTACCGCACGCTGGGGGCGGACGAGGCCAGCCTGCCGCTGCTGTGGCTGGCCGGGCCGATGACCGGCCTGCTGGTGCAGCCCATCATCGGGGCGATGAGCGATCGCACGGTGTCGCGCTGGGGGCGGCGCACGCCGTACTTCCTGATCGGCGCCATCCTGTGCAGCCTGGGCCTGCTGGCGATGCCGTTCAGCCCAGGGCTGTGGTTCGCGGCGGGGCTGCTGTGGATCCTCGATGCGGCCAACAACGTGACGATGGAGCCCTACCGGGCCTATGTCAGCGACCGCCTGCCGCGTGAGCAGCACGCGCTCGGCTTCCTGACGCAAAGTGCCTTCACGGGCCTCGCGCAGACATTGGCCTACCTGAGCCCGTCGCTGCTGGTCTGGTGGGGGCTGGACCGCGACGCGACGATGGGCAGCCAGATCCCGCTGTCCACCGTCGCCGTGTTCCTGATCGGTGCGGTGCTGTCGATCACCACTGTCTACTGGTCGGTGCGTCGCGTGCCCGAGCTGCCGCTGGGCCAGGCCGAGCTGCGTGCGATGCAAGCCAAACCGCGCGGCGCGATGGCCACGCTGCGCGAGATCGCCGACGCACTGCGCGCCATGCCGCCGACGATGCGGCGGCTGTGGTGGATGAAGCTGTTCCAGTGGTACGGGATGATGTGCTACTGGATCTACATCGTGCCGTCGCTGGCCAAGACGATGTTCGGCACCGCCGATGCCGCGTCGCCCGGCTTTCGCGAAGCGAGCCTGCTGAACGGCCAGATCGGCGGCTTCTACAACGCGGTGGCTTTCGTCGCAGCGTTCGCGCTGGTGCCCTTCACGCGCCGTTTCGGCGCCCATGTGATGCACGCGGTCTGCCTCGTTGCCGCCGGCATCGGCATGTGGGCTCTGCCGTCCATTCATGACAAGGCCTGGCTCTTCCTGCCGATGGTCGGCATCGGTCTGGCCTGGGCCAGCATCATGGGCAATCCCTACGTGCTGCTCGCCGGCAGCATCCCGCCCGAGCGGGCCGGGGTCTACATGGGCATCTTCAACATGTTCATCGTGATCCCGATGCTGCTGCAGATGCTGACGCTGCCGCTGTATTACCAGGCGTGGCTCGGTGGCCAGCCCGACAACGTCGTCCGCCTGGCCGGCGTGCTGCTGCTGGCGGCGGCGGTCGCGGTGCTGCGTGTCCCGACCTCCCGACACCCTTCATGAAAAACCAGGTTCAACTCATCACCTACGTCGACCGCCTGGGCGGCGGCGGCCTGCGCGATCTGCGCGCACTGCTCTCGGGGCCCGATGCCCCGCTGGCCGGTCTCTTCGGCGGCGTGCACCTGCTGCCTTTCTTCCACCGGRTCGACGGTGCTGACGCCGGCTTTGACCCGATCGACCACACGCGGGTCGACGAGCGCCTGGGCGACTGGGCTGACGTGCGCGCGCTGGCGCAAGACATCGACGTGATGGCCGACGTCATCGTCAACCACATGTCGATCGAGTCGCCGCAATTTCGCGACTACGCCGAGCATGGCAACGCGTCACCCCATGCGGGCCTGTTCCTGACCTTTGACACGGTCTTCCCGCAAGGGGCCACCGAGCGCGATCTGCTGGCCATCTACCGCCCGCGGCCCGGCCTGCCTTTCACGACCACCACACTGCAGGGCGGTGAACGCAAGATCCTGTGGACCACCTTCACGCCGCAGCAGGTCGACATTGACGTGCGGCACCCGGTGGGCCAGGCCTACCTCGACGGCATCTTGCGCACGCTGGCCGACGCGAAGGTCAGCATGGTGCGGCTGGATGCGGTGGGCTACGCGATCAAGCGGGCCGGCCAGAGCTGCTTCATGACGTCCGAGACCTTCGGCTTCATCGCCGAGTTCGCGGCGATGGCCAAGGCCCAGGGCATCGAGGTGCTGGTCGAGATCCACGCCTACCACCAGCGGCAGATCGAGATCGCCCGCGCGGTCGACTGGGTCTACGACTTCGCGCTGCCGCCGCTGGTGCTGCATGCCTTCACCTTCCACACCGCCGAGCCGCTCAAGCGCTGGATCGGCATGCGTCCGCACAACGCACTGACGGTGTTGGACACGCATGACGGCATCGGCATCATCGACATCGGTGCCGACGCTTCCGACCGCACCGGCCACCCCGGCCTGGTGCCCGATGCCGAGCTGGACCAACTGGTCGAGCGTATCCACACCAACAGCCGCGGTCACAGCCGGYGCGCCACCGGGGCGGCCGCTTCGAACCTCGACCTGTACCAGGTCAACTGCAGCTTCTACGACGCCTTGGCGCGTGACGACCGGGCTTACCTGTTGGCCCGCGCGATCCAGTTCTTCCTGCCTGGTGTGCCGCAGGTCTACTACATGGGCCTGCTGGCGGGCGAGAACGACATGGCCCTGCTCAGCCGCACGGGCGTCGGCCGCGACATCAACCGCAGCCACTACAACCGTACCGACATCGAGGAGGCGCTGGCCAAGCCCGTGGTGCAACGGCTGACCGAGCTGATTCGCCTGCGCAACACGCACCCGGCGTTCGGTGGCACCTTCACGCAGCTGGACAGTGGGCCGCAAACACTGACCATGCGCTGGCAGGCCGGCGACGACGAGCTGACGCTGGAGGTGGACTTCGCCACGCTCGACCATCGCCTGACCGGCCGCTGCGGTGGCGAGACCTTGGCCTGGCGCTTCGACGACTGACCTGGAGCGGGGTCAAGCCACGGCGCTCAGCGCGGTGCTGCTGGCGCTCGTCGTCGTCCACCCGGCATAACGTTCGGCCAAGCTGCTGCAAGAAACTGCTGATGTCGGGCGATGCGGTGGCGCTGTCGTCGCTGTGGCCGCCATCATCTGCTCGCGAAAGCTGTCCCAGGGCCGCTGGCAGGCAAAGCCCGGGGCCTCGCTTCATGGCTGTCTGCTCGTACATTCGAGCATGCGCTCTCCCATCACGGCCACGCGCCTCGCCGGCCTGATCGTTCTGCTGATCGGGGTGGGGTACTGCGGCTACATGACATGGGTGAACCTGCCGGCCTGGCGGTACCGCCTCGTGGGCGCCCCTGCGCCGGGAACCGCGCCTCGCCATATCGGCACCGTGGAGGTCGAGGGGGAATCGAAATACCGAGGGCGCATGGAAATCCCTCCAAGGTACTTCATCGTCACGGAGCACGGCCGAGTCGAATTTCACTGCGGCTTTCGCCCCGTTCCCCGGACCTGTTGGTTCGTGTCCTATCAGCGCCCGCGGACCGACGAGGTCTTCGAAATCGGCTACGACGAGTATTGGGGCGTGGACTACGTCAAGCTTCCACGGCGTGGGATGAAGCAGGCCGTCTGGACCGCCTTCGACGTCGACGCTGCCCGAGCTTGGCAATCTCGATCGGCTGGGTCCAGCCTGCTCATCATGCTCTCTTTCACCCTCGCCTATCTGTGGCTCGTCGCGAGGTTCTTTGTACGCGACGACTAGCGGCTTGCCAGCTCAGCGTGCCATCCAAGAGACATCGATGTCCAGCACGCCCTGACAGACCGGCCACACCTGACCGCGAACGAGCAGCGCGCCATCCGCGCGGCGCTGCACCTCGATCTCGCTCGGGCGTCCGGTGAAGCGGCCTTGCGCGAGTTCGACCGTCACGTCGAGGTCGGCCAGGCCTTCGGCGAACAGGTAGGCCGCTGCCGGGCCGGCGGCGCTGCCGGTGGCCACGTCTTCGACCCGGCCGAAGTTGTCCCAGGTCCGCAACTCGCGGTTCTCGACATCCAGCACGAAGACGAACTTGGCGCCCAGCATGTCGAGCTGGGCTTCGAGGTCGTCGGCACGGATCGCGGTGCGAGCCAGCGCTTCTGGCCGCACCGGCACGACCAGGTAGGGCAGGCCGGTCGACAAGACGCGTGCATGCAGGCCCGGCGCCAGATCCGCAGATTCGAGGCTCAGCCGCGCGAGGACGGGCTGCAGCTCAGCCTCGGCAACCGTGGCGCCCTGGACCGCCTGGCCCTGGTTCATCTCGGCGAGCCAGTGGCCGTCGCGTCGCTCGGTGCGCACGGCGATCGGCCCGTGGGCCAGCTGCAGCGTCCACTCGCGCGAAGACGCGTCAGGGGCGAGGGCCCGGTGCAGCACCGCCGCCGCGCCCAGCACCGGGTGGCCGGCGAAGGGCAGTTCCTCTTCCACCGTGAACACACGCGCCACGGCACCGGCCGGGCCGATGCTCGACAGGAAGATCGACTCGAACTGCCGCATCTCCTGCGTGATCCGCTGCATCGCTTCGGCTGACCAGCCATCGGCGTCGAGGAACACGGCGAGCCCGTTGCCACTCAACGGGCTCGCGGCGAAGACGTCGACGTGAAAGTACGAGGGGCCTGTCATGCCTCGACCTTAGCGCATGAAGCGCCCGTCCTCGCCAACGATCGACAGGTCGGCATAGTCCAGCCCGCTGTGGTCAGTGGGGCTGTAGCTCAGCTCCAGGCCACCGAGGTCGACGCGCTTGAAGCCTTCGAGCGCGGAGCGCAGCCGCTCGCGGGTGATGTTGGGTGCGGCGCGGCGCAGCCCTTCAACCAGCACCTTGGCGGCGGCGTAGCCTTCCAGCATCGCCGGCGTCACCTCGCCGATGCCGGCCGCCTTGCCGTACTCGAGCGCTTCCTTGACGATCGGTGCCGACAACGAACGTTCGTAGGGGAAGACCTGGCTGACCACCGTGCCGCGCGCGTTGTCGCCGAGCGACTTGACGAAGCCGGCCGACGCGTTGTTCGACAAGGTGACCACCTGCGCCCGTGAGCCGGCACTGCGCAGCAGCTTGACGCCATCGGCCACCATGTTGCCCGAGCCGATGAACAGCACCGCCTGGGCGTCGGCCTTCATCAGTTTCGGGATGATCGGTGCCATGTCGGGCTTGGTGCGGTCGAACTTCTCGTGCACCACCGGATGCTTGTTGACGCCGGTGAAACCGGCCAATGCGCCGGTCGCTGCATCGGCGCCGAATGAATCGTCGACCTGCACCAGCGCGATGCGTTCCATCCCGATCAGGCTCAGGTGCCGCACGGCGCGTTCGGCTTCGCGCTGGTAGGTGGCGCGCACGTTGAACAGCCAGGGGTGGACAGGCGTGTGCAGTGCCATCGCGCCTGTCGATGGGCCAATCAGCGGCACGCGGTACTGCAGCAGCAGCGGCATCACCGCCTGGGTGTGCGGCGTGCCGCGGGTCAGGAAGAGGGCAACGACGCCTTGGTCGATCAGCTTCTTGGCGTTCTCTGCCGCCAGCGCCGGGTCGAACTTGTCATCGAGCGCGACCACCTCGATGTGCTGGCCGGCCACGCCACCGGCCTTGTTGACGGCGTCCAGGTACAGCTTGGCGCCCTCGCTGACCTCTTTGACGCCGGCTGCCACCGGCCCACTGAAGCCGGCCGTCTGGCCGATCTTGATCTGGGCCAAGGCTGGGACCGCGGCCCCCGCAAAAGCCACAACGCAGGCCGCACGGCCCGCCCAACGAATCCACGAACTCATCGATGACTCCCGCAAAGGAAGGGAAACTGATTCTGTGAATAGCCACTGCTGGCAATCCTGTGGCTGCTACGCACCCCACGCCCTCTGTTCGAGACGTTTCGCACGTTTCCCCCCGCGGCAGCGGGGGCCTATTCTGCATGCCAACATAGAGGGTTCGACCCCTGCCCACGCTTACCCGTAGCCTTCATGTCCTCCGGAACCATCCATATCCGCGGCGCACGCCAGCACAACCTGAAGAATCTGGACCTGGACATCCGCACTGGCGAGATGACGGTGGTCACCGGCCCCTCGGGCTCGGGCAAGTCCAGCCTCGTGTTCGACACGCTCTACGCCGAGGGCCAACGCCGTTACGTGGAAACGTTCTCGGCCTACGCCCGCCAGTTCCTCGACCGGATGGACCGCCCCGCGGTCGACAAGGTCGACGGCGTGCCACCGGCGATCGCGATCGACCAGACCAACCCGGTGCGCACCAGCCGGTCGACGGTTGGCACGATGACCGAGCTGAACGACCACCTGAAGCTGCTGTTCGCGCGCGCCTCCGAGTTGTTCGACAAGCAGACGGCGCTGCGGGTACGGCACGACACGCCGGAGACCATTCATGCCGACCTGCAGGCGCGTGCCGCCGCGGCAGGCGACCCACGCCTCGTCGTCACCTTTCCGGTCGAGCTGCCGGCGAACACGACCGCCGAAGAGGTCGAGCAGTGGCTGGCGGCCAGCGGCTTCACCCGCGTGCAGGCCGAGCGCACGGTCAACGACCGCAAGCTGCTGGACGTGGTGGCCGACCGTTTCCGCTTCAGCAGCGCCGAGCGGGTGCGGGTGATGGAGGCGATCGAGCTGGGCCTGAAACGCGGCAGCGGCCGCCTCTCCGTCTACGCCTTGAAAGACGAAGGCGTGCCCGACCATTGGCGTTACTCCACCGGCCTGCATTGCCCCGAAAGCGATCTGCGCTACGGCGACCCGCAGCCGGCGCTGTTCTCGTTCAACTCGGCCTACGGCGCCTGCGACACCTGCCGCGGCTTCGGGCGTGTGATCGGCGTGGACTTCGGCCTGGTGATCCCCGACGAGCGCAAGACGCTGCGCTCGGGCGCGATCAAGCCGCTGCAGACACCGGCGTGGAAGGAATGCCAGGACGACCTGATGAAGTACGCCGGCGAGGCCGGCATCCCGCGCGACACCGCCTGGGCCCAGCTCAGTGCTGCGCAACGCGACTGGGTCATCGAAGGCTCGCCGCACTGGAACGGCAACTGGAACAAGCAGTGGTACGGCGTGCGCCGCTTCTTCGAGTACCTCGAGAGCAAGGCCTACAAGATGCACATCCGCGTGCTCTTGTCGAAATACCGCAGCTACACGCCGTGCACCGTGTGTGGCGGTGCGCGCCTGAAGCTCGAATCGCYGCTGTGGCGCCTCGGCGGCAAGAAAGAGGCGGATGGCGTGCTGGCCCCGGCCAAGCGCTTCATGCCGGTCGGCACCGGCTGGTCACGTGACCAGCTCGAGGCGCTGCCGGGCCTGTGCCTGCACGACATGATGTTGCTGCCGATCACGCGGCTGCGCACCTTCTTCGACCAGTTGACGCTGCCCGATGCACTGCGCGACGAGGCGCTGAAGCTGCTGCTCGACGAGGTCCGCACACGCATCAAGTACCTCTGCGATGTCGGCCTGGGTTACCTGACGCTGGACCGGCAAAGCCGCACGCTCAGCGGTGGCGAAGTGCAGCGCATCAACCTGACCACCGCGCTCGGCACTTCGCTGGTCAACACGATGTTCGTGCTCGACGAGCCGTCGATCGGTCTGCACCCACGCGACATGAACCGCATCGTTGAGGCGATGCACCGGCTGCGCGATGCCGGCAACACGCTGGTCGTCGTCGAGCACGACCCGGCCGTGATGCTGGCCGCTGACCGCCTGATCGACATGGGCCCAGGCCCCGGCGAGCGCGGTGGCCAGATCGTCTTCGACGGCACGCCCGACCAGGCGCGCCACGCCGACACGCTGACCGGCGCCTACCTGGGTGCGAGGAAGACGGTGGGCATGGGCTTCAAGCGCTTCGTCGACGAGAGCACGCCGCGGCTGCTGCTCGACGGTGCGCGTGAACACAACCTGAAGAACATCCACGTCGAGTTCCCGCTGCAGCGCTTGGTGGTCGTCACCGGTGTCTCGGGCTCCGGCAAGTCATCGCTGGTGCAAGACGTGCTGGTGCCGGCCTTGTCGCGCCACTTCGGCCAGGCCACCGAAGCACCGGGCGAGTTCGATCGCCTGCTCGGCATGGACCACCTGGCCGGCGCGGTCTTCGTCGACCAGAGCCCGATCGGCAAGACCGCGCGCTCGAACCCCGCCAGCTACGTGGGCGCGTTCGATGAGATCCGCAAGCTCTTCGCGGTTGCACCGCTGGCACAGGAGCGCAGCTACACCGCCGGCATGTTCAGCTTCAACGCTGGCGATGGCCGCTGCGCGACCTGCGGTGGCTCGGGCTTCGAGCACGTCGAGATGCAGTTCCTGAGCGACGTGTACCTGCGCTGCCCGGACTGTGATGGTCGCCGCTACCGCGCCGAAATCCTCGACGTGAAGATCATCCGCGGTGACCGGCAACTCAGCATTGCCGACACGCTGGAGCTGACCGTCAGCGAAGCAGTCCATCTGTTCGCCAACGACCGCGAGGTCGTGCGCACGCTGCAGCCCATCGTCGACGTGGGCCTGGACTACGTGCGCCTCGGCCAACCGGTGCCCACGCTGTCGGGCGGCGAGGCGCAGCGGCTCAAGCTTTCGGGCCACCTGGCTGAGGCTGCAGCCGGCTCGCGCCAGGCGGTGGCCAAGAAGGGCCAGCTCTTCATCTTCGACGAGCCGACGACCGGCCTGCACTTCGACGACATCGCGAAGCTGATGCGCGCCTTGCGCAAGCTGCTCGATGCCGGCCACTCGCTGCTGGTGATCGAGCACAACCTCGACGTGATCCGCGCGGCCGACTGGCTGATCGACCTCGGCCCCGAGGGCGGCGACGCCGGCGGCGAGGTGGTCGCCACCGGCACGCCGGAGGATCTGCGCGCCCATGCCAGCTCACACACCGGCAAGGCCTTGCGCGACTACGACGGCGCGCTCGGCGTGAGCGAGAAGATGCACCCCGAAGGCGCCTACCTCGGCCGCAAGATCCGCGAGCACCGCCCAGAAGACGATGCGATCCGCATCGTCAACGCACGCGAACACAACCTGAAGTCGATGAGCGTGGACATCCCGCGCGGCAAGTTCAGCGTGGTCACTGGCGTGTCG
>NZ_JBFUGE010000150.1:0-12558 GCF_056403075.1 Ideonella sp. P3_A4
GGCTTCGCCGGCGGCTATGCGGGCCTCTGCCGGGTTGCCGGCCACCAGCCACGCGGCGGCCAGGTTGAGCCACACATAGCCGAGCTGGAAGCGGTGGCGGGTACCGCGCAGCTGCTCGACCAGCCCGCGGCACAGAGCGATCGAGGCGTGGGCGTTCCCCGCGGCGAGTTCGAGGTCGGCCAGTGCGATGCGCACGTCGATGGCACCGACCGAATCGCCGGCTTCGGCGGCGTGGGCCAGTGCCTGGCGATAGGCGGTGATCGCGCCAGCCATGTCGCCCAGACGGAGCCGCCGAGCGCCATCGCAGTAGTGCCCCTGAAAGAGCGAAAAGGCCGGCAGCAAGGATCGCGGAATGGAGCGCAGTTCTGCAAGCAGCGCCTGGGCCTGCGGAGCCTCACCATCTGCCAGCGCGCTCAACTCTGCCCAAAGCGCGCGGTGCAGCCCCACTTGATCGCCGATCGAGCGGCAAAGCGCCGCCGCCTCGGCGCTGCGGCGTGCTGCTTCGGGGCTGCCGCCCCAGAAGCGACAGGCGCCAAGCGCCCAGCGCGCCCGCAGGTTGAGGGGAAGCTGTGGAGTGACGTGCAGTTCGGTGGTCAGCCACAGCCGCTGCCGCTCGGCCCAGCCGTCGCGCTGCGCGGCGAAATTGAAGGCGGCCATCAGCGCCACTGCGGTGGCCGGCTCGTTTTCGAGCGCCCATGCCATCGCCTCTCGGGCATCGCCGAGTTCCGGGCGCAGGGTGGCCAGCGCTTCATCGATCAGGCGCTCGCCAGCATAGGCCGCCGCGGCGATGGTGTCGAAGCGCCCGGCCACGGCGCGAGCGTGCCGCTCACGCCATGCCCCGTCTTCGCCCGCCGCAGCCAGTTGCTCCAGAGCGAACGCGCGAGGCGACTCCAGCCAGCGAAATCGCCGCGGCTCGCTCTCGGCCACCAGCAGGGCGCGATCAACGAGCTCGTTCAACGCGTCCAACACCTGCCAAAGGCCGAGCGCATCGTCGCCGGCGAGCGCCTGAGCCATTTCGAGCGTGAACGGGCCGACGAACACGGCCAACCGGCGAAAGACCACCTGCTCAGCCGGCGCCAGCAGGTCGTGGCTCCATTGCAGTGCCGCCCGCAGTGTGTGTTGCCTCGGCGGCGCGGTGCGTGCCGCGAGCGTCAACACCTGCAGGCGCTGGGCCAATGCGCCTGCCAGCGCGGCCGGGCCGAACATGGGCAAACGCGCTGCCGCCATTTCCAGCGCGAGCGGCAGTCCGTCGAGGCGGCGCGCGATGTCAACGATCGGCTCGACCACTTCGGCGGTCCATTCGAACTGCGGGTCGAGGGCCTTTGCGCGACGCACCAACAGGTCGACCGCGCCGTAGCCCAACGCCTGCGCCATGTCGACCGACTGCCCCACCGGCGGCACCGATAGCGGGCCGACGGGCAACAGCTGTTCGCCAGCGATGCGCAACGGCAGCTGGCTGGTCACCACCAGGCTCACCCGCGGCGCACCGGCAAGGATGGACTGCGCCAGCCGCGCCACGGCGTCGACGAGGTGCTCGGCGCTGTCCAGCACGATGACCATCGCCAGCGGCTTCAAGGCTGCGACAAGCTCCTCTGCCGTACCACGGGACCCGAGGTTCAGCCGCAGCGAACGCGCCAGTTCCGATGGCAGCAACGACGGCTGGCTGATCGCCGACAGGTCACACCAGCCGATCCCGTCGGCCGGTGGGGTCGTCTGCGCCGACCAGCACTGCACCAGGCTTGTCTTGCCAACGCCACCGAGGCCCACCACGGTGACCAGGCGGTGCTCGCCGACCCAGCACGCAAGGCGCTCCAACTCGGTGTAGCGGCCAATCAGGCTGGTGACCGGTGCAACGCTCGCGGGCGTGGGCTGCTTTGGGGCGCTGGGTATCGCCGCCCAGGGCTCGACCCGCGCCACCAGCCGGTAGCCACGTCGAGGCACCGTCTCGATGTGACAGTCTGCCGAGCGAGCATCGTTGCCGAGCGCGTCGCGCACGGTGTGGACCGTGGTCTTCAGAATCCCCGCGCTGACATGTCGATGGCCCCAGACAGCGTCGAGCAAGGCCTCGCGGCTGAGCAGCTGGTTGGGATGCCGCAGCAGGCAGCACAGCAAGGCCAACGGCCGCGGCGCCAGCGCGATGTCGTGAACGCCATGCAGCAAGCGCCCCTGGCGCTCATCCAATGCAAACGCGCCGAAGCGCACGGCCAACGGCTCGGGACGGGACGACGGCTCTGGCGTGGCTCTCATGGCAAGGCGGGCAGCGACGAGGGCGCCATTGTCACCACAGCCCGCCAGCCCATCAGTCTGCGCCCCTGCAGGAACAAGGCCTACCAGTGCCCAGGGACTTGRACGGCCTCATCTGGACCAGGCCAAGGCGGCATCGTGATGCCCACGGCCGCGACCGATTGCGTCGACGACGCGCGGAACTGGAAATGCGTGCCAACGGGGATGGTCAGGCACACACCAGCCTCCAGCGTGACCACTTCCTCATGTTCACCTTGGCGACGCCACATCTCACCCCGGCCGGAGACGACGAACCAGATCTCTTCGACGCTCCGGTGCACCACGGCCAGTGATGTCTGGCCCGCAGCCAACTCGAAGTGGGCCATGCTGCCACCGGCCAGGCTCAGCAAGACCCGCACGTCTGACCCGTCAGGCGCGGTGACCGTGGGCGCGGCCGGTAGCGGCAAAGTGGCGAACTGGCTCATCCGATGCGAACCCGGTCAGCCGCGATGGCCCAGCACACGTGCGGGCAGGAAGACGATGGCGCGAAGCAGCGCAAACACGCCCTCGACCGCGATGCCCAGCAGCCGAAACGGCAAGGCGATCAGCCAGACGAGGGGAAACAGCAGCAGTGCCAGCAGGGCCACCGGCCAGGCCACCACGAACAGAATGCACCAGCCAACGAACAGGATCAGTGCGTTCACAAGGTCCTCCAGAGGTGTCGCTGGGCCCATTCTGCATCCGGCCGATCTGGCCACAGCCATCAAGCGACAGGCCGTCGTTTGGGCAGCATCGGCTGCACGTGCCGGGTCAGAGACTTCCGTTCTGTCCGTCAGAGGCGGGCACCCGCCGCGAGCGGGCCAGACGTCCCAGGTCATCGGCAGCAGGCACGCATGCCAGCCCCACCAGGATCAGCGCAATGGGCACCGTGGACAGATAGCCGGCCGTCTTGAAGCCCTGCGCGCCGGCGGTCGCCCCAGCAAAAAATGCCAGGGCCAGCATCGTCAGGGTGAACAGCCGCGCTCGATTTGCCAGCACCTTGCCCACATCACGATCGGCGTGCCGGGCACGATTCCAGTAAACGAGCTTGCCGAGTTCGATGCCGATGTCCGTCACCGTGCCCGTGATGTGGGTCGTGCGGATCTCCGCCCGCGAGATCTTCGATATCACGGCGTTCTGCAGGCCCATGATGAAGCACAGCAGCATGACGGTTGCCGGCACGAAGAGCCCTTCAAAGCCCTGAAGGCTCGCGCCTGCAAAGCCGAAGCACAGCAACAGCAGGGACTCCAGCAGCAGCGGAAGCGCGTACTCGCTGGACAGATGGCGTCGCCGCGCGAAGTTGACCATCATCGCCGATGCCATGGCCCCCAACAGGAACGACAACAGGCCACCCAGCCCGGACAGCGCCACGTCGTACGACCCGAGCACCAGCGAATCAGCCATCGACGACACGATGCCGGTCATGTGCGAGGTGTATTGATGCACAGCGAGAAACCCGCCGGCATTGATGGCCCCGGCCACGAACGCCAGGACGATGCCGAGGCGACTGTTGGCCTCCTTGGTTCGCTCGCGGCCCGTGAGTCGCCGTGCAAAGTTCAGCGGCATTCGTTGGCTCCCGCTTCGACTGAACATCGGCGCTGCATGACTTTCAGCCCCTGTCTGGCACGGCGTGCGCTAGCGGGACGGCCGCATCGGTTGCGTGCCACTCATGTTCAGCGGCCTCTCTGTGCTTTTGCCGGCCTGGCTGATTTCTTGGCGGCGCCAGCCTGGCCTTTTTGCTCACTTGCCCGTGCTTCTTGCGCTTCCTGGCCGCTCGGCGTGTAGGTCACGTCGTGCTGGGCCAAATAGTCGCGGATCAGTTGCCGCACCACCTGCGAAGGCGTGAGGTCGAGTTGAGAACACAGCTGCTCAAAGGCTGCCTTCTTGTTCGGGTCGATGAGCAGCGTCAACCGCGCGGTCTTGAGTTCCATGGGTTTCTCGGTTTGACTGCTCAGGCTTGACGGCGAGGTTTCATGGCACGCCGGATCAGCTCGAAAGCTTCCGCCAACTGGTCGTTCGCGGATGGGCTGAGCGGCGGCAGCGACGCTTCACCCTTGGGCCGGCTCAGCGCATGCCCCTTGCACGCAAACACGATGCTGTTGCTCAGCTCGCCATCGTCCACCAGCAGCACAGCGGCGTCGAAGCTGCGACGAATGCGTTCGACAAACGCGTCGCGCTGTCGATGGCCGTAGTGCAGGTTCACCACCAGGATGCCGTCGGGCTGGAGCATCTCGTAGCAGTCGTCGTAGAAGCGCTGCGAGGCCAGGCGCGGCGGTTGGCCCTCGGTATCGAAGCCGTCGACGATCAGCACATCAGGCCGGATCACCCGGTGACGCACGAACTGCGCGCCATCGGTCTTGATGACACGAAAGCGCTCGCCGTCGGGCGGCACATGAAACTCATCGCGCAGCGCGATGACGTGGGGGTTGATCTCGGCCACCTGGATGGACGCTTGCGGCAGGTGGTGGTAGCAGAACTTGGCCAGCGACCCGCCCCCCAGCCCGATCATCACGATCTGCTTGGGTTCAGGGTTGAACAGCAGAAAGCCCATCATCGTCCGCGTGTACTCCAGGTCCAGCGCGTAGGGATCACGCAGCTTCATGCGACTCTGGATCGCGCTGATCGAGAAATGCAGCGCTTTGGAGGTCAGGCTCTCATAGACGAAGGGCTTGACGTGGTCGGCGGCGTCGAGAGTTTCGGGCATGGGGCGCGGAAGGTGCGTGTGGCCTCAAAGGCGATGAGTATGCGCCTTGGATGATACTCACATGTTAATGCAAGTGACATGTGCGGAAGCCGCAGGAACGGCCACCGACAGGCATGTCGGTGCGCAATGGTTCGCTACTGCAGCTGCTGACTCAGCAGTGGGGACGTCCGGGCCCGGCCAAGGGCCCTAATCCCAGACCGTCTCCACCAGCTCGCCGACTTCCAACGGCGCGCCGCCTTGCTGGGCCCTCTTCCACTCCGCTGGCAAGGGTGCCGGCCGCTTGGTTTCCTTGCCGCCCCAGATCGCGACCTTCAGCGCAAACACCACCGGGCCCTTGCGGGCCTCAAACGGTTTGACCGCCTGAACCGCGGCGGTGAGCTGTTTCTTGATCTCCAGGTCCAGCAAGGCGTCGAAGTCGAGCCAGACCTTGGACTGCAGGCCCGGCCGGACCGCGATGACCAGGAAACCGCCGACCGATTGCCTGGCCGAGCTCGCCGCCACCGCCTCACGCGAAGCCGCTTCGATCGCCTTGATGTAGTCGGCCATCCCGTCGACGCTGGCCACGCGCTCTTCCAGCACCGAACTCGGCTGCAGCAGAACGACGTTGAAGTTGGTGAAGGGCTCCGCGGCGCGGGCGTTGAATGCAGCCAGGAGAAGAGAAATCGACAGGACGAGGAGACGCATGGGCGAAGGCAAGGATGCTTGAAAACCGGCGGCCGATTCGAGGCACTGCCGAGCCGTTGAACCCCTGAATCCTATCCACGCCGCGCACCAGGCTCCGGCGGCTGCCCCGACAAGAGGCAGGCACCGGAATTGCTCCAGCACGGCTGACGGTTCCTCGTGCGCCCCATGTCGGGGCCGTTCACATCGCCTGCGAGCGCCCCATGACCATTGCCTTTCTCGAATCCAGGTCTTCGGTCGTTGCCAAAGACCTACGCTCCGAGCCCCGCAAGGCCTTGCGCGTGGCGGCAGCTGTGGTGCCGGTGAGCGCGCCGGCGATTCAGGTCACGACGACCAACGTCAGCGTCCATGGGATCGACCTGATCAGCGACACCGACCTGCGGCCCGCCACCCGCTGCGAGGTGGCTTTCTCGCTGCCTGTCAGCGGCCAGATGCGATCCGTCCAGTTGCAAGCCTGCGTGGTACGCAGCACACCTGGCCCCGACAGCTTCAGCCTGGGCCTGGTGTTCTTCGGCATGCCGCATCGCACCAAGGAGCTGCTGGAGTCGTACGTCTTCTCTTGACGCCGAGCCGCAAGAGGCCTCAGCGGCCCCGTCGATCGGCGGCCGAGGTCAGCCGCGATGCGGCCGCCCGCAGCAGCACCTTTGAATACAGCTTGTGGAACCCCAGCAGCGCACGGAAGGCGAAGCCCATGCGGGCCTGGCCTGACCGCGCATCCTTGATCGGCACCACGGCCGAGCCGAAGTACAGGCGCGTACCACCGCCCGCAGCGCCCGCCACCGGGGCGCACATCAGCCATGAGCGCGTGCGCTGGTGCATGTCGCACATCAACAATTGGCCGCCGACCCGGGCCTCGACGTTCCAGGCGGCGAACACATTCAGCCGCTCGTTGGCCAGATCGCGCACCTGCCGGTCGGTCGACGGCCGCGACGCAAACCACGCCAGCAGCAGCCGCTCCAGCTTGAACACGCGCGTGGTGTAGAACGCCTCGACGTACTCGGCCTGCGAGAGCGGGTGGTCGACATCGATCACGAAGCAATCGGCGTAGGCGCCCTGGTCCAGGTACCTGCGCAACAACGCATTGGGGGGAAGTTCGCAGGCCTGGACGGTGGACATTCTTTGATGGGACGAAGTGCGCGGCGCGCTACTTCTTGCTGTAGACGATTTTCTTCGCGCCGCCTTCGCAGCTGCCGACGACCTTCTTGTCGCCCACCTGGTCGGCCGGCACGATCTCGAGCTCGTAGCCGGTGACGCCCTTGCCGTCGATCTTGGTGGCGATCTCGCTCTTCAGCTCTTCGCAAGGCTTGCCGGCGAACGCCGCGGGGGACACCAACGCCAACGCAACTGCCAACAACGACACCAGCTTCATGACCGATCTCCTGGGTTGATAGGGGCACCGAAAAACGCGGTGCGATGGTAGTCGACCCATGCGACCAGGCAAGGCTTTGTTGGAAGCGTGTGGGGCCTTGGCGACGGTGCCGGCCTCAATGCATGGCCCGGCACAAAAAAGTCAGCCCCGGCATGGCCGGGGCCGAGAAGCCCGGCGCTTGTCGTCGCGCCAAGCCCTGCTCAGGGAGGAAAAGCAGGGAGCGCGGTTTGGGACGCGCCCGTTTGGACTTTAGCCGCCGTCAGCCTGTCGCCAGGGCGGGCGAACCCGCAAGCGTCGTCGCCAAGTTAGGGGGCGTGCATTTGTGCGCACCGGGGTGCCGTTATGCGCACTGCGCTGGCGCAAGGGCTTGCGGCAAGGTCAGCGTGAAGGTGCTGCCGACACCCGCCTGGCTCTTCACCGTCAGGGTTCCGCCCATCAACTCGACCAGGTTCTTCGCGATCGCCAGCCCGAGCCCGGTGCCCTGGACCGCCGTCGACTCCGCGCCCAGGCGGTTGAAGGGCTCGAACAGGCGCGGCAACTGGGCACTGTCCAGCCCGATGCCCGTGTCCTCGACCTCGATCATCACCCTCTCGTCGGTGCAGCGTACCCGCAGCCGGACCGTTCCGCCCTGGCGGTTGTACTTGATCGCGTTGGACAGCAGGTTCAGCAGCACCTCCTGCAACCTGACGGCGTCGGCCAGGACGCTGGCCTGAGATTCCAGACCCAGGTCCATCACCACCTGCACATCGGTTGACGCGGCCTGCTGGTGGACCAGAGCGATCGCCTGTTCCAGGGCCGAGGCCACCGGGGTCGGTTCGATCGTCAGCGGCACGACCCCCGCCTCGATGCGCGCCAGGTCGAGGATCTCGCCGATCAGCTCCAGCAGGTGCTGGCCTGCATGCTCGATGTGCCGCACGAAGCGCAGCTGGCGCGCGTCCTGCACGCCGCCCTCACCCAGTTGCAGCAGTTGCGCGAAGCCGAGGATGCCGTTCAGCGGGGTGCGCAGCTCGTGGCTCATGCGGGCCAGGAAACTGCTCTTGGCCTTGTTCGCCTCCTCGGCGGCCTCGCGAGCAAGACGGTGTTGCTCCAGCTCCTTGACGGCAGTGACGTCGATCACCGTCGTCACATAGCTGATCTCGCCCGGTTGGGCCATCGGCAGCGGCTTCGCTTCGCCCAGCACGTGGACCACCCGGCCGTCCGGGTGCAGGAAGCGGAACTCATCGCGATAGGGGCGCCGGTGCGCCAGAGCGTCCGACCACGCCTGCTGCACCCGCGCCGCGTCATCCGGGTGCAGGTGGCGCCCCCAACCGTCGCCCAGGCATTCGTCGCGGGGAACGCCGACGATCTCGGCCGCACGGTCGTTCACATAGACGACGGCCCCGGTGTCGTCACTGCCGCCGATGCCGACCGTCGACAGGTCCGCCAGTGTCCTGAACCGGAGCTCGCTGGCCCGCAGTTGCTCACGCATGCTGCGCTCTTGCGCCAGCATCACCTCGTACTCGGCGCGCAGGCGAGCCTCCGAGGCTCTCCGTTCCTCGGCCAGTCCGGCGATCGAATGAAGCGCCTTGCGCAACTCCAGCTGGGCCGACACCTGCCGCCCGAGCGTGCGCAGCAAGAACTTGTGCGCGTCGTCGAGCTGCCGCGGCCGGCGGTCGATGACGTTGAGCGTGCCCAGCGCGTGGCCATCGGCACTGATCAGCGGCACGCCGGCGTAGAAGCGGATGTGCGGCTCGCCGGTGACGAGCGGGTTGTCGGCAAAGCGCGGGTCGAGCTGGGCGTCGGGGATCTCGAAGATCTCATTCGGCCGCAGGATGGCGTGGGCGCAGAAGGCGTACTCACGCGGGGTCGACGCCAACCCCAAGCCATGGTGCGACTTGAACCACTGGCGCGATTCGTCGACCAATGACACCAGCGAGATCGGCACCTGCAGCAGTTGCGAGAGCAAAGCGGTGACATCGTCGAACACGGCGTCCGGCGCTGTATCGAGCACGAGGCAGGCGTGCAGGGCCTGCAGCCGCCGAGTTTCGTCTTCTGGCAGTGGGGCGTTCAAGGGCGGGCCTCCAGTGGCCGCGGTGGGCTGCGATCCATCCCTTCAACGATCGCGCCGTCAACTCGTCGTCGCCGGCGATCCGGTGCAGGCCGACTCTAACGCGCCGGAGCGTCCACGGGAAGCCGCCCGAAAACATGCTGGCCGGTGTCCCGACAGGACACCCGGGCCTCAAAGCTTCGGAATCCGGATCCGGCTGATCATCAACGAGCCCGACACGGCGAACGCCAGCACCAGCGGGTGCAAGGTGAAGCCRCCGATCTTCGTGAAGCCGAACCAGAGCTGTTCGCCGATCGCCCCTTGCCAGGCCGCGTAGGCCAGCATCAGCACCAGCACCAGCGAGGTCGGGATCGGCGTGCCCTCGAAGTACTTGACCTTGCCGGCGTCGTCGGACAGTGATTCGGCGGTCACGTTGTAGCGCGCCAGGCGCGAGACACCGCAGGCGACGAAGAAGCCCAGCACCAGGCGGTCGTACAGGCCCTGCATGCCGCAGCCGTAGGCGATGACGGCCGGCGCGACACCGAACGAGATGACATCGGACAACGAGTCCAACTCGCGGCCCATCGCCGAGCTGCGCTGGCGCCAGCGGGCAATGYGCCCGTCGAGCACGTCGAACACCAGCGCCGCCGAGATCAGCGCGCAGGCAAAGTAGATGTGGAAGATGCCGCGCGTCTGCAAGAACGACATGACGGAGAACAACGCGCCCACGCCGCAAACTGCGTTGGCCAGCGTGAACCAATCGGCGAGGTGGAACTCGCGGATCATCGAGAAAGGTTTGGGTCGGTTCATGCGGCAAGCTTAGTGCAATCTGCGTGCCCGGCCCGCCAAAGCTCGGCCGCCAACCTTGTTTTGGGCCCGGCCCGGCCCAATGCTTGCTGCGGCGCAACAGCCCCGCTCAAGCCGGCCGCGCCGTCATGTTGACCACCCGTTTCAGCATCGGCGTGACCAGCGGCACCGTCAGCATCGTGCTGCCGATGGCCATCAGCAGCAGCGCCGTGAAGGTCTCGTTCGTGATGATCTGCTTGTCCAGCAGCACGTTGGCAAAGACGATCATGATCAGCCCCTTGGTCTGCAGCAGCCAACCGAACAGCGACGCTTCGTTCGGTTGCCAGCGCAGCAAGCGGCCGGCGATCGACAGGCCGGCCAGCTTGCCGAAGATCGACGCCGCCAGCAGCACCGCAGCGGCCAGGAAGACCATCGAACCGCCGACACCGAAGTTGGTCTTCAGGCCGGTGCCCAGGAAGTACACCGGCATCAGGATCAGCAGCAGGATGCGCCGCAGCTCGTCGAGCTGGCGGGTCTGGAACCAGTGGCTATCGATCACCGCCCCGGCCAGGAACGCACCAACCATGAAGTGCAGGCCTGACCAGTCGGCCCCGAGAGACACCGCCACCAGCCAGACGAGGCCGACATACCAACGGTCCGACTCCTTGAGCGTCACCATCAAACGGCGGAACAACCAGGTGGCCACCGCGAAGCCGAGCAGGAAGACCACCTGCCGGCCGACGCGCTCCCAGTCCATCAGGATGACAGCCAGCACGGCCCAGATCGCAATGTCGTCCAGGCTGGCGTAGCGCAGCATGCGCTGGCCCAGCGGCAGGCGCAGGATCTCGAGCTTGTCCATCAGCAGGATCAGGACCGGCAGCGCCGTCACCGCGCAGGACATGCCCACGCCCACGACAAACTGCCAGGTCTGCGCCGCGGGGCCCATCCACCCCGGCAGCTCGACCATCGCCAGCCCGACAACGCTGCCCGCGACCAAGGGAACGCCCAGCGCCAGCCCGGCCGTCAAGCCGCTTTCGCGCCGGTGGGTCCACGCGGCTCTCAGGTCCAGCTCGATGCCCGCCAGCCAGACGAACAGCATCACGCCCCACCAGGCGATGCCGTTCAGCGACTGGATCACGGCCGGCGTGAAGACAAAGCCGTATGCGTCCGGCAGCGCCTTGCCCAGCACACCAGGGCCGAGCAGCACGCCACCGACGACCTGCACCACCATCAGCGGCGCGAAGTAGTCCGTCTTGCCCAATCGCCAGACCAGGTACGGCAAGGTCCACACGATCAGCATCGCGATCAGAAAAAGTTCGGTCGTGCTCATGGACGAGAAGGCGGGCAGGACAGCGGCGGGCCAGACAACAGACAATGACGTGGTCGAGCGTAATGACCGCGGTTTTGGGCGCCAAGCCAGTGTTTGCACGAGTGAGATGTAACGTTCGCCGCAGCGTGACGAAAGTCAATGGCGCCTCGCCGTACAGTGTGGTGAACATCATCAACCTAACACTCGAACTGTGCGCACCCCACCACCCTTCAGCCCTGCCGCCGATCGCAACAAGGCGCCGATCCTTGATGCGCTGCGTGGCTGGCTGCCCACCGAAGCTCGCGTGCTCGAAGTGGCCTCTGGCACGGGCCAGCATGCGGCCCACTTCGCGGCGCAACAGCCGGACTGGCAATGGCAACCCACCGATGGCGATGCGACCGCCCTGCCCGGCATCGCCGCGCAATGCGCGGGCTTGTCCAACATTCGCACGCCGCTGCATCTGGATGTGCTGGCGCCCTGGCCCGACACGCTGGACACATTCGATGCGGTCTACTGCGCCAACATGCTGCACATCTCGCCATGGGCGACCTGTGCCGCGCTGATGGGCGGTGCCGCCAACCATCTGACCGCTGGCGGCCAGCTGGTGCTGTACGGACCTTTCGTCATCGACGGCGAGCCGACGGCGCCGAGCAACCTGGCCTTCGATGCGGACCTGAAGGCCCGCGACCCGCGCTGGGGCCTGCGCCGCTTGGCCGATGTGGTCGAGGCCGCCGCGGCTGTGGGCCTGGCCTTCGACCAGCGCCTGCCGATGCCGGCCAACAACCAGCTGCTGGCGTTTCGCCGTCTGCCCTGACCCATGAACAACGCCTTGCTCGACCTGCACCCCGACGTGGGGGCCGCGCTGGCCGACCAGCGCCCGGTGGTGGCGCTGGAATCGACCATCATTTCGCACGGCATGCCTTGGCCGCAGAACGCCGAGACGGCGCTGGCCGTCGAAGCCGAGGTTCGCGCCCATGGCGCGGTGCCGGCCACGATCGCGGTCATCGATGGCCGCCTGAAAGCTGGCCTTACTTCCGATCAGATCGAGCGGCTGGGTCGCAGCGGCACCGAGGTCGCCAAGGTCAGTCGGCGCGACATGGCGCTGCTGGTGTCACGCGGCGGCACCGGTGCAACCACCGTGGCCGCGACGATGATCGTGGCCGCGCTGGCAGGCATTCGCGTGTTTGCAACCGGCGGCATCGGCGGCGTGCATCGTGGCGCCGAGACCAGCTTCGACATCTCGGCCGACCTGCAGGAGCTGGCCCGCACGCCGGTGGCCGTGGTCTGCGCGGGCGCCAAATCCATCCTCGACCTGCGGCTGACGCTCGAATACCTCGAGACCCACGGCGTGCCGGTGCTCGGCTACCGCACCCACCGCCTGCCGGCTTTCTTCACCCGCGACAGTGGGCTGGACCTGGATG
>NZ_JBFUGE010000151.1:0-12479 GCF_056403075.1 Ideonella sp. P3_A4
CCGCTACACCGCGCCGCTGATGGATTTGCTCGCTCGCGGCCAGGCCAGCGGCGAATTCCGGCAAGACCTGCCGCTGCGCCTGCTGCGGCCGCTGGTGCTGGGGCCGATGGAGCACATCTTGTGGGAAGCGGTGGCGCAAGGCGGCGAAGCGAGCAAGCCGTCGATCGACATCGAAGCCACCGCCAACGCGGTCTCGGCGCTGCTGTGGAGCGCACTGCAAGCCCCCAACGCCGAACTGGCGGCGCTGCGTGTGCTGCGGGCTGAGGTGACCCAGGCCTTGCGCGCGCACGGCTGAGGCCGCGGCGCTCGAAGTGGCGC
Source organism: Ideonella sp. P3_A4 (assembly GCF_056403075.1). NCBI lineage: Bacteria > Pseudomonadati > Pseudomonadota > Betaproteobacteria > Burkholderiales > Sphaerotilaceae > Ideonella > Ideonella sp. P3_A4. Next base: position 319 of record NZ_JBFUGE010000151.1, read on the forward strand.
CGGCTCGGGCGTCAGCCCCGGCGTTCCACCGCGCGGTGCATCAGCGTGCCGACCACCAAGCTGACGAGCCACGCCGTCACCATGCCCAGCGCGTTGGCCTCAGGTGACTCCGGCCACTGGTTGTAGACCACTGCACCGATGACCAGAATCACCGCGTAGTGCAGCAGGAAGACCGGGTACGAGATCTGCGCAAAGAAGCCCAGCACCGCCTGCGCCATGCGCCCCGGCCAGCGGCGCACCGCCGCCGGCTCGGGCGCCAGGCACAGCAGCATGGCGGTGGCACCGGCCAGGGCGATGCGGCTGCGCCATTCGACCACCAGCGCCAGGCCGATGATCAGCAGCAGGCCCAAGGCCGCCGGCTCACGCGTGGTGCGCAGCCCGCGTGCCCAGCGCGCCAGCACGCCCAGGCCGTAGGCGCCGACGAAGTACGGCGCGAAAGCGTCCAGCGACGAATCGAGGTTCCACCACAGCAGCGACAGCAGCACCAGCGCCACCACCACGCCGGTGGCCGTGGCAGTGCGCTGCACGCCCTTGTCGGGCAGGCCATGCAGCGCAGCGGCCAGCACCACCAGCAAGGCATAGAGCTGGAAGTCGATCGCCACGTACCAGAAGCCGGCCGACAGCGACTCGATGCCCAGCATGTCTTGCGCCATCACGATGTGGGCGGCCAGCTGACCGGGCTCGGGCGCCGCGGGAATCGTCGGGTGCTCGATCAGCCCTCGGGCCAGCCAGGCCGCGACGATGACCGCCAGCACCGCCAGCAAATAAGGCTTGGCCAGGCGCTGGTAACGGCGCCAGACCGAGCTCGGCACCTCACGCCAGGTGACACGGGGCCGCTCGCCGGGAGCGGGCCACAGCGAGCCGGCCGCCAGGAAACCCCCTGTCACCAGAAACACCTGCACGACCAGCCGCGCGTACTCGGCCAACCCATCCAGCAGCACCGGGGCCAGCGTGTGGGCCACATCGCACATCGGGCCGTACAAGGCCAGGTGGTGCCACAGGATCAGTTGTGACGCGAGCGCCTTGAACAGGTTGATCCAGGTCACCGGCAAGGCGGCCGCGGCGGCCTCGCGCCCAGCAGCACCAACGCGCGGCCGCGCCCCCGCAGGCGCAGCGCGCCAACGCGGGTGCCAMGCGGGGGTCGGGGCCGGGAGCGTGGCTTGCTGGGGCTTCAGCATGAGCAGAGCCACTTCCACGCCGTCTCGGCCGGTACAGATACGGCGCCGCCGTGGGCTGCACCGTCAATCACGAGTCTCACAAGAGGGCTTTGGACAACAAAAAGGGTCAAAAACGAGGCGCGGAACTTACCATTCTCCCTCAAGCTTGTGGATTGCCGAGTCGTGACCTGACGCAACAAGCCGCAACACGCGCTCAATTCACGACGCAACACACCCGCCACAGCAAATTCAACCGGAGGCTTCATGGACACAACCGCGCACACGCTGGAGCAGTTGTTCGCCCAACTCGGGTTGGCCGACGACGCCGAATCAATCGAGCGCTTTGTCTCGCAACATTCGCCGCTGGMCGGCGACGTGTTGTTGTGCGATGCGCCGTTCTGGAGTCAGTCTCAGGGCACCTTCCTGCGCAATGCGTGGAAGAGCGACTCGGACTGGGTGCCGATGGTCGACACGCTGGACTCGATGCTGCGCAAACCACCGCAGTGACGCTGCGGCGCATCCACCTGGACCGACGCCGCTGTCAGCGGGGGCTCTGCGCCGCGCCGCCCACCAACTGGGCCTCGGTCCAGCCCAACGCCGCCATGTCGGCGACCCGGTAGACGGCGTCGGCCGGCAACAGAAACTCGTCCAGCTGCGGCGGCTTGACCGCGGTGCTGGACAACATCGCGTGCACCTGGCCGCGGTGGTGCGTCTGGTGCATGAACACATGGGCCAGCGTGCTGCCCATCGAATTGCGGTCGACGTGGTCGCGGCGGTCCAGCGGCACGATGCGGGCGGCCGCGGCCGCGTCCAGCCCGTCGCACAGCGCGATGAGCTTGTCGTCGCTGGCCGCCTGGCGCTGCACCCACTCGACCACACTGCGGCACGGCACGAACGCGTCGTACTGCGCAGCCATGTCGGCCTCGCCGTACATGCCGGCGATGTAGTAGATGTCGACCCCGAGGATGTGGTTCAGTGTCTGCGCCAAGCTGGGGAAGAAGCTCACGCGCGGCGCATGGAACTCTTCGTCGCTCAAGGGCGCCATGGCCTGTGCCAGGCGGTGATTCGCCAGGCGGTTGGCGCGCGCGCTGGTGCGCAGGTGCTGGAGCCATGGGTCGCTGGACATCGTGGGCGCTCCGGGCGGGTCAGGTCGGGTGGGCGTTGCATTCTGCGCCTGGCGTGTGCCAGCGTCCTGCCACACCCCCTAACGCCGAACTTCCCAGGGCCTTGACACACTGCGGCGACGCGCCCAGGCTGTGGTGCTCGCCGAAGGGAGGCACCATGGGCATGCATTCGCTCCTGCGTCGCTGGCCGGTCGCTGYGGCCGCAGTCCTGATCGCGTCAACCGGCCTGTTGGCCATGGCGGCCCCAGGGCCCTATGCGCTGAGTGATCTCGGCGATCCACCCAGCGATTCGCCCGCACCGGTTCAGATCTACGCGCTCAACAACTCCGGGGTTGTTGCCGGCGAATTTCGTACCTCGGCGGACCGCCGTGCATCGTCGCCCTTTGTCTCGGTGGGCGGCGAGATCCACAGCCTTGGCACGCCGCTGGGGCGGGTGCATGCCGGCGCACGCGGCGTCAACGACCTGGGCCAAGTGGTCGGCCTGACGAATGAGGCCGACCTGGATGGCCGGGCCTTTTTGTGGCAGCAGGGCAGCGGCCATCTCGACCTCGGCACGCTCGGCGGCAACTTGTCCCACGCCATGGCCATCAACAACGCCGGCACGGTGGTGGGCATGTCCACCACGCCGTCCTGGGATGGACATGCCTTCGCCTACTACGGCGGGGTGATGCACGACATCCACCAGCTCGGCCTAGGCAGCGAAGCCCTGGCCATCAGCCCGAACGGCACGATCGTCGGCAACTGGCTCGGTGCCGACCTCAATGGCTACGCCTTCATCTACCGCGACGGTGTGATGCACGACCTCGACCCGATGCACATCGCCGTCTATGCGAACGGGGTCAATGACGCAGGCCAGGTGGTCGGGCAAGGCCCCATCCCCGGCCTGGGCGAGTTCCCCGACCACCATGCGGTGCTGTGGCAGGACGGCGTGATGCACGACCTTGGCACGTTCGGCGGCCGATCCAGCAACGCGACGTCGATCAACGCCATCGGCCATGTGGTCGGCCAGGCCACCGACACAGGCGAAGCCTCGCACCCGTTCATCTACGCCGAGGGCCAGCTGTGGGCGCTGGCGCCTCTGGTGACGCAGGGCGGCAAGGGCTGGCAGCTGTATTCGGCGATCGCCATCAACGACCGCGGGCAGATCGTTGGCATGGGGCGACACAACCACAGCCGACCCCGCCCCTTCCTTCTGACGCCACTGGCGGCGCGCTGACTCGCAGGCGCCGGACGGCAGCAGGCTGGCCTGTGGTGCGACGCCGGCCGATTCGGTGCTGTGTGGAGATCGAGCCCCACGTCAGTCAGCGAATGGCGCGACGACGCAATCCCCCCACGACAGCGATCAACGATCCTCAATCCAACTGGCCGTGAGTGCCTGGTCGACACCAAAAGGTTGCATGAGGCAGCGAACCGGGCCTTGGCCGCGTTCAGGCCGGCGGCAACGGCAAGGCCGTCTCGTATTTCACTTCGCGCAGCACGACGTTCGTACGGATGCTGGCCACGCCCTTCAGCTTGAACAGCCGCTCCTGCAGGAAGCGGTCGTAGGCCTTCATGTCGGGCACGACGACCTTGACCACGTAGTCGGCCTCGCCGGTGATGCTGGCGCATTCCATGATCTCTGGGCTTGAGGCGACCAGGCGCTCGAAATCTTCGACCGCACCGTCGGTGTGGCGGACCAGCGAGACATAGGCCCAGGCGCAGATCGCCAGGCCCAGCTTCTCGCGGTCCATCAGCACCACCTCGCGGCGGATCACGCCGCTTTGCTCCAGCTCCTTCAGCCGGCGCCAGACCGGGGTGGCTGACATGCCCACCGCCTCGGCCAGTTGCTGGGCGCTTTGCCGCCCTTTGCGCTGCAAGGTGTCGATCAACCGCCGGGTTGCACGATCGAGTTCAATCATTTCTCAATTGTGGCAAATCTGGAATGAACTCACCCAATAATGGCCAAATTGGCGAGCATGGAGAACAAAGCTTTCGCGCCCCGAGACGAAAATCAACGCAATTCTTTGCCTGCCGCCAGGTGCCGTATGACCGATGCCCTTGCCTTGCGCACCCCGTTGCGGGACTACGCGCTGACCGACAACCTGGCCGCCGCCCAGGGCGCGGTGTTCCTGACCGGCACGCAGGCGCTGGTGCGCCTGCCGCTGATGCAAAAGCGGCTCGATGAAGCGGCCGGACTGAACACCGCCGGCTTCGTCTCCGGCTACCGCGGCAGCCCGCTGGGCATGGTCGACCAGCAGATGTGGAAGGCCAAGAAGTTCCTCGCAGACGCGAAGGTCAACTTCCTGCCGGCCATCAACGAAGACCTGGCCGCGACCGCCTGTCTCGGCACGCAGCGCGTCGCGCTGGACCCGCAGCGCACCGTCGAAGGTGTGTTCGCGATGTGGTACGGCAAGGGCCCGGGCGTCGACCGTTCGGGTGATGCGCTGAAGCACGGCAATGTCTACGGCTCCAGCGCGCTCGGCGGCGTGCTGGTGGTGGCGGGTGACGACCACGGCTGCGTCAGCTCGTCGATGCCGCACCAGAGCGACGTCGCGATGCAGGCCTGGAACATGCCGGTGCTGCACCCTGCCAACGTGGCCGAGTACCTGGAGTTCGGTCTGTACGGCTGGGCCCTGTCGCGCTTCTCGGGCGCGTGGGTCGGTTTCAAGGCGATCTCGGAAGTGGTCGAGTCGGGCATGACTGTCGACCTGGACGCGATGCCGCTGGACTTCGTGCTGCCCGTCGAGCACCAGCCGCCCGCATCGATCGGGTCGCTGCATGTGCGCTCGGTCGACCTGCCCTCACTCGGCCTCGAAGAACGCCTGGCCGCCAAGCTCGACGCGGTGCGCGCCTTCGCCAAGGTCAACTCGGTCGACAAGCACATCGTCGCCAGCCCGGCGGCGACGCTCGGCATCGTCACCGTCGGGAAGGCGCACTACGACTTCATGGAGGTGCTGCGCCGCCTCGACCTGGACCCGAACGCGCTGGCCGCGGCCGGCGTGCGCGTCTACAAGGTCGGCCTGGTGTTCCCGCTCGAGCCGACCCGCATGCTCGACTTTGCGCGCGGCCTCGAAGAGATCCTCGTGATCGAAGAGAAAGGCCCGATCGTCGAGCGGCAGATCAAGGAGCTGCTGTACGGCCTGCCCGATGGGCAGCGCCCACGCATCGCCGGCAAGACCACACCCGAAGGCGCGGCACTGCTGTCGTCGCTGGGCGAACTGCGCCCGTCGCGCATCATGCCGACCATCGCCGATTGGCTGGCGCGGCTGAACCCGGCGCTGGACCGGCGCGATCGCGTGGTCGATTTCCTGATGCCCTCGCTGCTGAGCAACGACGCCGACGCCGTGCGCCGCCAGCCCTACTTCTGCTCGGGCTGCCCGCACAACTCCAGCACCAAGGTGCCCGAAGGCTCGCGTGCGCTGGCCGGCATCGGCTGCCACTTCATGGCCAGCTGGATGGAGCGCGGCACCTCGGGCTTGATCCAGATGGGCGCCGAGGGTGTCGACTGGGCCGCGCACTCGCGCTTCACGAAGGAAAAGCACGTCTTCCAGAACCTGGGCGACGGCACCTATTTCCACTCCGGCCTGCTGGCGATCCGCCAGGCGATCGCGGCCAAGACCAACATCACCTACAAGCTGCTCTATAACGACGCAGTGGCGATGACCGGCGGCCAGCCTGTCGATGGCACGATCAGCGTGCCCGAGATCGCGCGCCAGATCGAGGCCGAGGGTGCCAAGCGGGTTGTGATCGTCTCGGACGAGATCGAGAAGTACGACGGCCACCACGGCGAGTTCCCAGCCGGCACCACCTTCTTCCCGCGCAGCGAGATGGATGCGGTGCAGCGCGAGCTGCGCGAGGTCGAGGGCGTGACGCTCTTGATCTACGACCAGACCTGCGCCGCCGAGAAGCGCCGCCGCCGCAAGAAGAAGGAATTCCCGGATCCGCCGCGCCGCGTCTTCATCAACCAGGCGGTCTGCGAAGGCTGTGGCGACTGTGGCCAGGCGTCGAACTGCCTGAGCGTGATCCCGGTCGAGACCGACTGGGGCCGCAAGCGCCAGATCGAGCAAAGCTCGTGCAACAAGGATTTTTCCTGCGTCAACGGCTTCTGCCCCAGCTTCGTGACGATCGAAGGCGCGGTGCTGAAGAAGAAGGCCGGCGCGAAGTTCACACCGGCCGATCTGGCACGTGAGATCGAGCGCATCGGTTCACCCACGCCGTGGGCCTGGACGGGCCCGTTCGACATGCTGGTCACAGGCGTTGGCGGTACCGGCGTGGTGACCGTCGGCGCGCTGATCACGATGGCCGCGCACCTCGAAGGCAAACAAAGCTCGGTGCTCGACTTCATGGGCTTCGCGCAAAAGGGTGGCGCGGTGCTGAGCTTTGTGCGTGTCGCACCGACGGCCGATCTGCTGAACCAGGTCCGCATCGACACCCAGCAGGCCGACGTGCTGCTGGCCTGCGACGTGGTCGTCGGCGCCTCAGGTGACGCACTGGGCACCGTCAAGCATGGCCGCACCGTGGTGCTGGCCAACACGCATGAGATCGCCACCGCGGCCTTCGTGCGCAACCCGGACGCAAGCCTGCAGGCCCGCGCACTGCTGGCCAAGCTGCGCCACGCCGCTGGCGATGAACAGGTCAGCACGCTTGACGCGCAGGACCTGGCGCAACAGCTGATGGGCGACACGATGCCCAGCAACATCGTGATGCTCGGCGCGGCCTTCCAGCGTGGGCTGGTGCCGGTCAGCGAAGCAGCGCTGCTGCGCGCGATCGAGCTGAACGGTGTCGCGATCGAAGGCAACAAGGTCGCGTTCGCGATTGGCCGCCTGGCCGCCGCCGACCCGGCCGCGCTGCAGCGCCTGGCCGGCGCGCAGCCGGCGGTCGATGTCGGTGCCGGTTTGCTGTTCGGCCCGACCGGCCTGGTCGAGCGGCGTGTGAAGTTCCTGACCGATTACCAGGACGCCACGCTGGCCGCGCGTTACCGCGCGCTGGTCGATGCGGTGCATGCGCGTGAGTCGACGGTGGCTGCGCAAGCGGGCATTGCCGGCACGCCGCTGACCGAAGCGGTGGCGCGCCAGTTCTCGCGCCTGCTGGCGATCAAGGACGAATACGAGGTCGCCCGTTTGTACACCGACGGCAGCTTCCAGGCCGCGCTGGCCGAGCAGTTCGAAGATGCGGGCTCGCTGCGCTTCCACATGGCGCCGCCGCTGCTGTCTCGCCCCGGCCCGGATGGCCGTGCGCGCAAGATGACCTTCGGCCCGTGGATGATGAGCGCCTTCCGCACGCTGGCGAAGGTGCGCCGCATCCGCGGCCGCTGGTACGACCCGTTCGGCCACACCGAAGAGCGCAAGATGGAACGCGCACTGGCCAACGAGTACGAAGCGCTGCTGCGCGACACGCTGCTGCCGGCGCTCGACGCGCGCAACCACGCGAGCGCCGTCGCACTGGCCAAGCTGCCCGAGCGCATCCGCGGCTACGGCCATGTGAAGCTCGCCAACGTCGCGACTGCAAAGGCGCAGCAGCCCGAGCTGCTCAAGCGCTTTGCCGCCGGCGAGGCGCCCGCTTCGACCACCGCCGCCGCGACGCGCAAGGTCATCGCGATCAGCGAGCTGACGACGAACTGAGTCAGGCCACCGGCTCGGCGCAGACCACCCGGTCGCGCCCAGCCTGCTTGGCTTGGTACATCGCTTCGTCGGCGCGCTCGATCGCAACGTCCAGTTCCTGGCCACGGCGCCACTCGGCCACGCCGAAGCTGCAGCTGACTTTCAAGCCCTGCGGCCAGGTGGCGGTGGCCATCGCTTGCCGCAGGCGCTCGGCCACTCGCGCGGCTTCCGCCACCGGCGTGTTCTGGCACAGGAGCACGAACTCTTCGCCACCCCAGCGCGTCAGCAGGTCGTTGCGCTGAACCTGGTTGCGCACCAGCTCGGCCAGGCAGCGGATGACCTGGTCACCCACCGCATGGCCCTGCGTGTCGTTGACCTGCTTGAAGTGGTCGATGTCGAAGAAGATGAGCGCGGCCGGGAACAGCTTGGTGTCGCTTTGCCGGGTCTGGCCGAGCAGCGCCTCAGTCAAGCCATGACGGTTCAGCGCGCCCGACAGCGCATCGTGCCGCGCCTGTTGCGCCAGGCTCTCGGCCTGTGACTGCAGCGTCGCGTTGAGCTTGCGCAGCGAGGCCTGCAGCGCAGTACTGTGTTGCAACCGGCGCCGCGCGGCCAGGCTGTCGAGCACCAGACAGATCAGCATCGTGCCGCCCCACATGCCGACCAGCCCGAGGCCCAGCGTGCCGGCGCTGATCCACTTGCCGCGCAGCGCAATGCGCTCGATGCCGATCGTCTGCAACCCAGGCTCGACCTTGCCGGCCGTGGCCACTGCCAGGCTCGTCGCATGGGTCAGCTCCTGACCCGACAACTCCAGCGGCAGCGGATGCTCGTCGACCCACCATGAAGCGACCGCGATGCGCGCCAGCGGAAAGTCCAGCCCGCCTGGGTAGTGTGAGGGCGTGAAGGCGATCTCGTGCACCTTCAGCGAGGCCTCGTCGCCGACCCGGCTGTAGCGGGGGTTGAAGTTGCGGATGAAGACACGCACCGGCACTTCGGCGGTCGCCGAGTGTGCGCTCATGGTCAGGTCCAGCGTGTCGAAGCTCGACAGATCCAGACCCTGCGGCGGCTGGCCGAGGATGAACTGCAACTCACAGAACGGGTACTGGTAGCCCTTGCCGAGCTCGCAGTCCAGCAGCAGGCGCTGGCCATCGCGCCGTAGCCTGGCCACGCTGTCGCCGCCGTCAAACTCACGGTCATCGGTCGCGTTCACCGTCCAGCGGCTGTTGGCGTCGATGACCAGCCGGTGCTCCATGCCCCAGTGGTTCCAGGCCAGCGCGATCACCGTGATGGCCAGCAAAGCCATCAGCAACCGACGCCACCACTGGATCGACATCGCGTCAGCCGGGGTGGGTCAGCGGTACGCGCATGGGCAAAGGCGCCGCGTCAGAACGGCCCCGACACCAGCCACTGCTCGATCTGCGGCTTGCGGTCATTGCCCCAGAAGGGCTCGCCGTCGATGACGAAGTACGGCGCACCGAAGACGCTGGCGGCGATCGCCTCGTCGTTGGCACGCTTCAGGCGCTCCTTCCACATCGGGTTGTTCCAGGCGTGTTCGGCGGCTTCGGGGTCGAGCTCGGCCTCGGCCGCCAAGGCCTTCAGTGCCACCGGGTCGTTGAGCATCACGCCGCGGGTGAAGAAGGCGCGAAAGCCGGCCCGCGTCCAGGCCGCGGCCGCCGCTTCGCCTTCACAGTCGTTCAGCCACCAGAACACCCGCGCGGCGTTCTGGGTCGGGATCGGGAAGGTCTCGGGCTGGGTGTAGGGCACGCGTTCGAAGCCGGCCGAACGCTGGAAGTCGCGGAACGAGTAGTCGCGCTTGATCGGGTAGGACACCGGGCTTTTCAACTCGGCGGCGCTGAAGGTCACGCCCAACAGGATCGCGTGGCGGCGCACCGTACGGCCGTGGCGGGCGGCCAGCGCATCGATCCATTCGTTGGCGATGTAGGAATACGGCGACGAGAAGTCGAAAAAGAAGTCGATCGGCGCTTTCATCAGCGCGAAGATACGCCCAAACTGCGTCAATCGTGAACAGGCACGGCCCGAGCGTGAAATCCGTGGGCGGCCTTCAGGGTGGTAACTGGGAAAATCGACGGGCTTTTTGCCGAGGGATACCCACAATGACAGCAACACCCCGCTTCGCCCTTTGGGCAGGCCTGGCCACCTTGATTTGCGCTGTGGCCGCCCCGGCCCAAGCCGCAGCCCCGGTGCTCGACAAACTGCGCCAAGGTGGCGCTTTCGTGATCGCGCACCGCGAATCGTCGACACCCTTCTCGTACCTGGACGCAGACAAGAAACCCGTCGGCTACGCGGTCGACATCTGCCTGAAATTGGCCGAGGCGGTGAAGAAGGAACTGGGGCTGAAGACGATGCCCGTCACCTTCAAGATGGCATTGCCGGCCACCCGCATCGCGATGATCGAATCGCACGAGGCCGACCTCGAATGTGGCTCGACGACCAACAATGCCGAGCGCCGCCAGAAGGTCGCCTTCACGGTGCCGCACTACATCACCGGCTCGCGCTTCATGGTGCGCGCCGACAGCATGATCGAGGAACTGCCCCAGTTCGAGGGCAAGAAGCTGGTCTCGACCAAAGGCACGACGCCGATGAAGGCGCTCGAGCAGGCCAACCGCGAGCGGATGCTGCGCATCAACGTGCTCGAAGCGCCGGACCACGCGAAGGCGGTAGAGATGGTCGAGAAGGGTGAGGCCGACGGCTTCGTGATGGATGACGTGCTGCTGTATGGCCTGATCTCGAGTCGCCCCGACCCGAGCAAGCTGAAGGTCGTCGGCAAGGCGCTGACGATCGAGCCGCTGGCGATCATGCTGCCCAAGGACGACCCGGCCTTCAAGCACATCGTCGACGACGAGATGAAGCGCCTGATCCGCAGCCGCGAAGCACACGCGCTGTACGAGAAGTGGTTCGAGAAGCCGATCCCGCCCAAAGGCACGTCGCTGAATCTGCCGATGAACTACCTGCTGCGCGACTTCTGGAAGTACCCCACGGACGTGGTCCCCTTCTGACCGGCCGCGACAGCGGCCGGCCAATTGGCGACGAGGCGCGGCAGAAAGCACTCGGCCACCCGCAAGGATTGGCCGCCGCGCTCGAACACCGAGTGACGTAGCCACAGTCCACGTGCTGGCATCGCTTGGCCGCTGGCGTCCTGCCAGGCGCGCGCGATGGCCCGCGCGTGCGGGTCCACCGGGTTCAGCCAACGCCACTGCAGCGGCGTTCGGCGAATCTCGCTGCGGCTGAACAGCAGTTGCGCAAGTGGCCGCGTGCCCAGGCCCTGGATTGCGCGCCACGCACCGTGCGCAGCCTGTACCGAAGTCACGGATCGGGCAAAGACCAGCGGCGCGTCGTCACCACACAGCAACACCTCTCGCGCGAGCAGCGGCGTGTGCGCCGGCAGATCGAGCGAGTCGAGTTCGCCTGGCCACGCGGGCGCGCGGCCCTGGTGCAGCACGCGCACGCTGAACGGCGGGTGTGCACGAGCCAGCCGCGCCGACAGCGAGCCAGGCGCACCGACCCACGCCGCGACCGGCGCCCTTGCGGGCTGGGGCCTCACGCGAGGGCGCGGCCGATCAGGATCTTCTGGACTTCCGAGGTGCCTTCGTAAATCTGGCAGACCCGCACATCGCGGTAGATGCGCTCGACCGGAAAGTCGCTGACGTAGCCGTAGCCGCCGTGCACCTGGATGGCGGCCGAGCAGACGCGCTCGGCCATCTCGCTGGCGAACAGCTTGGCCATCGCGGCTTCCTTCAGGCAGGGCTGGCCTGCGTCCTTCAGGCTCGCGGCGTGCCAGATCAGCTGGCGCGCGGCCTCGATCTGTGTCGCCATGTCGGCCAGCTTGTGCTGGATCGCCTGGTGCTCGAAGATCGGTTGGTTGAAGGCGACCCGCTCCTTCGAATACTTCAGCGCCGCTTCAAACGCAGCGCGGGCCATGCCGACACTTTGCGAAGCGATACCGATGCGGCCGCCTTCGAGCCCCGACAACGCGATCTTCAGGCCCTGGCCCTCGTCGCCCAGCCGGTTCGCGGCGGGAATGCGGCAGTTCTCGAACAGGATCTGCGCCGTATCCGAGCTGTGCTGGCCCATCTTGTCTTCGATGCGCGCCACCGTGTAGCCCGGCGTCTTGGTCGGCACGACGAAGGCGCTGATGCCCTTCTTGCCGGCCGCCTTGTCGGTCACCGCCATCACGATCGCGATGTCGCCGTTCTTGCCCGACGTGATGAACTGCTTGACGCCGTTCAGCACGTAGTCGTCACCATCACGAACGGCGGTCGTGCGCAGGCCGCCGGCCTCAGAGC
>NZ_JBFUGE010000152.1:0-12291 GCF_056403075.1 Ideonella sp. P3_A4
TTGCTGTGCATCAGGTCGGTCAGGCGGCCCTGGTTCTTGAAAGGCTCGCGCGTGACTGTCGGGTAGTAGATGAGTTTGGCCCGCACGTCTTCGCCGAAGAACTCGTTGCCAGGCAACTCCTCTTCGATCATTTGGGCATAAGCTAATTCGCTCTTGGTGCGCACGCCGTGCACCAGCACCACCTTGTCGAAGCGCTCGTAGACGGCCGGGTCCTTGATGATGCTGAGGAAGGGCGCCAGGCCGGTGCCGGTGCCGAACAGGTACAGGTGCTTGCCGGGCAGCAGGTCGTGGATCAGCAAAGTGCCATGGGCCTTGCGGCCGACCAGCACCGTGTCACCCACGTGCAGATGCTGCAGGCGCGACGTCAGCGGGCCGTTGGGCACCTTTATGCTGAAGAACTCCAGCCGCTCGTCGTAGTGAGCGCTGGCCACGCTGTAGGCCCGCATCAGCGGCTTGCCGTCGAGCATCAGGCCGATCATCACGAACTGCCCGCTGTCGAAGCGCAATGCGGCATCGCGCGTGCACTGAAAGGTGAAGAGTGACTCGTTCCAGTGGTGGACGTGGGTGACCTTTTCAGTGCTGTACGCGCTCATGGACAAGGTTCCAGCCTGCGGAAGGCTGTGGCAAGGGTGAGGACCTGCTATTACACCAGCCGCGCAATGGCCTCACCCATTGCGGTGGTGGAGGCCGTGCCGCCCAGATCGGGCGTGAGTGGTCCCTCGACCAGCACCTGCTCGATCGCCCGCACGATTGCATCGTGCGCCTCGTGCTGGCCGAGGAAGTCGAGCATCAGCGCGCCGGACCAGATCATCGCCACCGGGTTGGCGATGTTGCGGCCGTAGATGTCGGGCGCCGAACCATGCACGGGCTCGAACAGCGACGGGAACTTGCGCTCCGGGTTCAGGTTGGCCGACGGCGCAAGGCCGATGGTGCCGGTGCAGGCGGGGCCCAGGTCAGACAGGATGTCGCCGAACAGGTTGCTCGCGACCACCACGTCGAAGCGGGTGGGTTGCAGCACGAAGCGGGCGCTCAGGATGTCGATGTGCTGCTTGTCGACCGTGACGTCGGGGTACTGCGCATGCATCGCGTCGGCTCGCCCGTCCCACCAGGGCATGCTGATCGCGATGCCGTTGCTCTTGGTGGCGACCGTCAGATGTTTGCGCGCACGAGAGCGCGCCAACTCGAAGGCGTACTTCAGGACCCGGTCGCTGCCATGGCGGGTGAAGACCGACTCCTGGATCACCAGCTCGCGCTCGGTGCCTTCGAACAGGATGCCACCGAGCTTGGTGTACTCGCCCTCGGTGTTCTCGCGCACGACAAAGAAGTCGATGTCACCGGCCTTGCGCGGCCGGCCTTGCTGATCAACGAGCGGGCAGGGCACGCCATCGAACAAGCGCACCGGCCGCAGGTTGATGTACTGGTCGAACTCGCGCCGGAACTTCAGCAGCGAGCCCCAGAGCGAGACATGGTCCGGCACGGTGGCGGGCCAGCCGACGGCGCCGAAGTAGATCGCATCGTGGTCGACCAACTGGGTCTTCCAGCCTTCCGGCATCATCGTGCCGTGCTTCAAGAAGTAGTCGCAGCTTGCCCACTCGATCGGGGTGGTCTGCAGCTGGAAGCCGAAGCGGCGCGCCGCAGCTTCGAGCACACGTCGGCCTTCGGGCATCACTTCCTTGCCGATGCCGTCGCCCGGGATGGCAGCGATCTTCAACACGGTGCTCATCGTGGGGCTCCGCTTCGTTCAATAAGGGGCGGTGCTGGTGCCCGGCGATGCGTCGCCCAGCCCGAACTCGGTGGCCAGTCGTCGCGTGGCTTGAGCGAGCAGTGTCACGTCGATGCCGACAGCGACAAAGCTCGCGCCCAGCTCGAAGTAGTGCCGGGCCAGTGATGCGTCGGGGCTGATCGTGCCGGCGGCCTTGCCGCTGGCCACGATGCGGCGGATCGCGTCGTCGACGGCGGCCTGCACCTCAGGATGGCCGGCTCGGCCGCGGTGCCCCATCGATGCGGCCAAGTCGGCCGGGCCGACGAAGAYGCCGTCGACGCCATCGACTGCGCAGATCGCTTCGAGGTTCGCCAACGCGGTCACCGTCTCGGCCTGCACCAGCAGGCAGATCTCGTCGTTGGCGTAGTCGAGGTAGTCGCGTTGCAGGCCCCAACGAGAGGCGCGCGCGATGCCGGCGCCGACACCGCGCATGCCTTGTGGTGCGTAGCGCGTGGCGGCCACCAGCGTGGCGGCTTGCTCGGCGGTGTCCACCATCGGCACCAGCAGTGTCTGCGCGCCGATGTCGAGCAACTGTTTGATCAGCGCCGGGTCGCCGTTGACCGAACGCACGATGGGGTGTGCCGGATAGGGTGCGACCGCGCGCAACTGGGCCAGCAGGCTGCGCACGTCGTTAGGGCCGTGTTCGCCGTCGATCAGCAGCCAATCGAAGCCGGCCGTAGCGCAGATCTCGGCGCTGTAGGCCTCGGCCATCGACAGCCACAAGCCCACCTGCCGTTCGCGGCGGTTGAGGGCGGCCTTGAATGCATTCGGCATCGTGTTGTCTCGTGGTTTCGCCAAGCGGCCACAGTACACCAGCCAAAGAAAAACCCCTTGCGGATCGGCAGACCGGCAAGGGGTTGGTATGGTGGTGGCGCTTCAGGGATTCGAACCCCGGACCTGCGGATTATGATTCCGTCGCTCTAACCGACTGAGCTAAAGCGCCAACAGCCCTCGATTATATACGGCGAACTCGATGAGGGCCAAGCACCTCGCCGAAGTTGCCTCGCATTGCCACCGAATGTTCAGTTTCTTCAAGAAAAAGCCCGCCCCTCCACCGCCGGCACCCGGCTCGCCGCCCGCGGTTGACCTGCGGGATTTCGCGCCCGCCACTGCAGCGCCTGTTGCCCCCACGCCGGCCCCGATGGCGCCGGCGCCTGTGGTCACGCCGTCTGCCGTTTCACCGGTCGCTGCGCCTGCCGTGCCCGTCATGCCTGAGGTGGTGCTCGCACCGCCTCCCGCACCTGCGCCTGCTCCCGTGTGGCCCGCAGCGCCGAAGCCTGCGCCGGTGGTCCCGGTCCCCATTCCAGTGCCGGCGGCGGCTGAGCCATCGCCGGCACCCGAGCCCGCCTCCGAACGCGCTGGCTGGCTCGGCCGTCTGCGCAAAGGCCTGGCCAAGACAGGTTCCAGCATCGCCCAGGTCTTCACTGGTACGCGCATCGACGACGCGCTGTATGAAGAGCTCGAGGCCGCGCTGCTGATGGCCGATGCCGGCGTCAAGGCCACCGAATTCCTGCTGAATGATTTGAAGCGCCGCGTGAAGGAGCGCAAGGCCGAGAGCCCGGCCCAGGTTCGGGCCCTGCTGGCCGATGCACTGACCGATTTGCTGACGCCGCTGCAGCGCTCGCTGCAGATCGGCGAGCAGCAGCCGACCGTGATGATGGTGGTCGGCGTCAATGGCGCCGGCAAGACCACCAGCATTGGCAAGCTGACGCGCCACCTGGCTGACTCCGACCAAAAGGTGCTGCTGGCTGCGGCGGACACCTTCCGCGCTGCGGCTCGTGAGCAGCTGGCCGTGTGGGCTGACCGCAACCAAGTGCAGATCGTCAGCCAGGAAGGTGGCGATCCGGCAGCGGTGACTTACGACGCAGTGGTCGCCGGCAAGGCGCGCGGTGCCGACGTGGTGATCGCCGACACCGCCGGTCGCCTGCCCACCCAGCTGCACCTGATGGAAGAGCTGAAGAAGATTCGCCGCACGATCACCAAGGCCGAGGCCAGCGCGCCGCACGAGGTGCTGCTGGTGGTCGACGGCAACACCGGCCAGAACGCGCTGGCGCAGGTCAAGTCATTCGACGACGCGCTGCAGCTGACCGGCTTGATCGTCACCAAGCTCGATGGCACCGCCAAGGGTGGCGTGCTGGCGGCGATTGCGCGCGAGCGGCCCGTGCCGGTGTACTTCGTCGGCGTCGGCGAAAAGCTGGAAGACCTCGAAACCTTCAGCGCGCGCGAGTTCGCGCAGGCGCTGCTGGGCTGAGGCTCACTCTTCCGGCGGCCGGCGACCCGTGCCGTCGAGGTCGTTGAACCAGGTCGTCGGCGGCGGCTCGCGCGGCTCATCGAGCTCACGGGCATCGGCCACCGGGATCGGCTCGGCCGCAGCGCGCTCGGCGCGGGCCAGCATCTCTGCACGTTCGGTCCGCGCCTTCTGCGCTTCATGCGGGAACAGCGCGTGGCGCGCCTCCGTCGGCGACGGGATGGCGTTGTCGGGCCAGACCAGCACATGGATGCCCGCGGCCTTCAGCACGCGCACCATGCGGTTATGGCGCTGGATGCTGCGCGGGCTTTCTTCGCTGCCGCGTATTTCAACCACCGCGAGCACCTCGGTCGAGGCGTCGCAGATCAGCAGGTCGGCGCTCAGCTGGCCCACTCGGCTGAGCCACTCGCCATATGAATAGCGTGTCGGCACGCGCATGAAGCGCGACAGCGGCACCTGCGCCAGCACCAGGTTGTCGGGCAGCGCCTTCACCAGGTTCTCATAGGCCTGGCGCTCCGGCACGCTGAGGATGCGCGTGGCGGTCGGCGGCCAATCGGCCACCGTGTCGCGGGCTTCAACAACGCGTTGCTTGGCCACCTTGGCCTTGGCCTTGCGCTGCTTGTCCCACATCATCGCTGCGGCGCCGCCGACGATCAGCACGGCGAGCAAGAGTCCGATCAACAGATACATCTGGGCAAATCCTGTGGTGGTGGCGGGGGAGGGCGGGTCAGCGGGGGCCGAGGCCGCCCATGCCGCCCATGCCCTTCATGCCGCCCATGCGCTTCATCATCTTCATCAGGCCGCCGCCCTTCATCTTCTTCATCATGCCCTGCATCTGCTCGAACTGGTTGAGCATGCGGTTGACATCCTGAATCTGTACGCCGGCACCCTTGGCGATGCGGCGCTTGCGGCTGGCCTTCGACTTGCCGTCGAGCAGCAGCGCGGGCAGGCGTCGCTCCTTCGCGGTCATCGCGTTGAGCATGCCCTCCATGCGCTTCATGTCGCGCTCGGCGCGGTCCATGTCGGCCTGACCGGTCTTGGCGGTCATTTGGGTGGGCAGCTTGTCCATCAGGCCGCCCAATCCCCCCATCTTCTTCATCTGGCTGATCTGCGACAGGAAGTCGTTCAGGTCGAAACCGTCGCCCGACTTGACCTTGTCGGCCAGTTTCTTCGCGGCGTCGAGGTCGACGCCTTTCTGCACTTCCTCGACCAGCGCGACGATGTCGCCCATGCCGAGCACGCGGCCGGCGTGGCGTTCGGCGTCGAAGACTTCGAGGCCGTCGATCTTTTCCGACACGCCGGCGAACTTGATCGGCGCTCCGGTGATCTGCCGCACCGACATTGCGGCGCCGCCGCGTGAATCGCCGTCGAGCTTGGTCAGGATGATGCCGGTCAGCGGCAGCGCTTCCTTGAAGGCCTTGGCGGTGTTGATCGCGTCCTGGCCTTGCATCGCGTCGACGACGAACAGCGTCTCGACCGGGTTCAGCGTCGCGTGCAGCTCGCGAATCTCGGCCATCAAGGCTTCGTCGATCGCGAGGCGGCCGGCGGTGTCGACCAGCAGCACGTCGAAGTAGTGTTTCTTCGCGTAGTCGATCGCGGCCAGCGCGATGTCGCGCGGCTTCTGGTCCGGCGTGGAAGGGAACCACTCGCCGCCGGCCTGCTTGGTCACCGTCTTCAGCTGCTCGATCGCAGCCGGGCGGTAAACGTCCGCCGAGACCGTCAGCACCTTCTTCTTGCGCTTTTCGATCAGGTGCTTGGTCAGCTTGGCGGTGGTGGTGGTCTTGCCAGCGCCTTGCAGGCCCGCCATCAGGATGACCGCTGGCGGTTGCGCGGCGAGGTTGATGTCGGCCACGCCCTCGCCCATCGTCGCGGCAAGTTCCTTGTGGACCAGCGACACCAGCACCTGGCCGGGGTTCAGCGAACCGATCACTTCTTGACCCAGCGCCCTGTCCTTGACGCGGGCAATGAAGTCGCGCACGACCGGCAGGGCCACGTCGGCCTCGAGCAAGGCCATGCGCACCTCGCGGAGCATGTCCTGCACGTTGGACTCGGTGATGCGGGCCTGGCCGCGCATGGTCTTGACCAGGCGCGACAGTCTGTCGGTGAGGGTGGATGCCATGGGTGTGCGCGCCGTGTGGAGGGGCTGATTCCCTGTAGGGAGCCCGCGACGCGCCGGTAAACTGTGGCCATGATTTTATCCGCTGACCCTGCGGTGTTTTGCGCTTTGGCGGCCATGCTGGCTTACCTGGGCGCTTTGCTGCCGGCGGCGCCTGAAAGGCGCTGGCCGGCGCAGCTGCTTTTTGCGGCCTGGGTGCTGCACGCAGTGGTCTTGCTGAGTGGTGCCGGTGTATGGGCTGGCGATGAGCAGGGTTTGCGCTTGGGCTTTGCGCCGGTGCTGTCGCTGACTGTCTGGCTGGTGCTGGCGGTGCACGGGGTCGAGAGCCGCTTCCTGCCGGTGACGATGGCGCGCCGCACGCTGGCGTTGGCCGGTGCCTTGGCGGTGTTGCTGGCCTGGGTCTTTCCGGGTGAGGTGCGGGCCATCGCTCATTCGCGCTGGGCGCCGCTGCACTGGGTGCTGGGCATCACCTCGTACGGCTTGTTCGGCGCCGCGGTGCTGCATGCGGTGCTGCTGGACACGGCCGACAAGCGCCTGCGCCACAAGGGGCCGGGCGGCGGCTCCGGCAGCAGCGGGGGCGGCGGCTTGCCGCTGCTGACGCTGGAGCGCCTGACCTTCCGATTTGTCGAGGCCGGCTTCGTCGTGTTGACCTTGGCCTTGTGGCTGGGCCTGCAGTCCGAAAGCCAGTGGCACTGGGACCGCAAGAGTGTGCTGTCGGTGCTGGGCTGGGCCACGTTCGCGGCGCTGATCGTGGGCCGCCTGTGGCGCGGCTGGCGCGGCCGTCAGGCCACGCGCTGGCTTTACGCCGGCTCGCTGTTGTTGCTATTGGCTTACGTTGGCACGCGCTTCGTCTACGAAGTGATCCTGCAGCGTCCCCCCGCATGATCAAGTGGCTGCTCACGATCGCGATCGTCGTGATTGCGCTGATGCTGTGGTTCGGCAAGGGCCGGGACGGTGGCGCTTCGTCCGGCGGCACGCGTCGGCGTGCACCGGGTCCGCAGCCGATGGTGTCTTGCGCCCATTGCGGCCTGCACCTGCCCCAGCCGGACGCGGTTGAAGGCGAGGGCGGGCGCCACTACTGCAGCACCGAACATCGCCGCCTGGGCCCAGGGCCCGCGCGTTGATGAGTCGCTGATGGCGTCCAAAGACAACGTCGGCCGCAACTCGGCGGACGGCAGCGCGCCGGTCACCGGTGGCAGCGAATCCTGGCTCGAAGCGCTGGGCTTTGGCGAACCCTCGGCGCTGGAGGGCGGCTCGACGATCGACCCCAACTGGGCCGACCACTCGGGCAGCGGCGACGACAGCAGCTTCCTGTCGCGCCAGGCCAGGCGCCTGGTCAATGCAGACAACAGCGCACACCAGCGTGTCTACCGCACCTACCTGACCGCCCGCGCCGCGCTCGGCATGACGCTGGTGCTGGCGCAGTTGGCGATCGACCTGTTCGGGGGCCGAGGGCCGTCGACGGTGTTGGCGCTGTGTGGCGCCTATGCGTTGCAAGCGATGGTGCTGCGCCTGTGGACCGCCGGTGACGACCGCCCCTTGGGCATCGGCCGCCGGCGTTGGCGCTGGTGGGCCACGGTTGGCGTCGACCTGCTGGCGTTCAGCGCGATGCATTGGCTGGAGCCCAGCGCCACGCTGAACCATGCGGCGCTGCTGGTGCTGCCGGTGCTGATGGCCGGCGTCTTGAGTGCGCGCGTGCCGGCGCTCGCCACGGCCGCAGCGGCCAGCCTGCTGTTGCTGGCCTCCGCTTGGCATCGGGCGATGGCCGGTGGTGACATCACGCCGCTGATGTCGCAGGCCGGCCTGGCCGGCATGGGCCTGTTCGTGATCGTGCTGGTGGCCGGCCAGATGGCCAGCCGCTTGGCGCGCGAAGAGCGTGCAGCCCGTGGCAGCCTCGAACTCGCGCGTCAACAGGCCGAACTGAACCGGCTGGTGATCGACGAGATGAGCGACGGCGTGCTGGTGGTTGATCGTCGTGGCCGTGTGCGTGCCGCCAACCCCGCCGCGCGGGCCTTGTTGTCGGAGCGCGGGTCCTGCCCGCCAGCGCCGTTCTCACTGGCCAGCCAGCCTGGCTGGGGCCGCCTGCAGGAGGCAGTGGCTGGTGCGTATGAGTCGAACCAGTGGCCCGCGGCTGGTATGGACCTGACCGTGGCCTACGCGGGCGAAACGCCGCGCTCGATTCGTGTGCGCGCGCGCTTCACCCGAGGCATCCGCCTGAACGCCAACGCAGCGCCCGAACGAACTGCGGACGAGGTGCTGGGCGTGCTGTTCCTGGAAGAGCTGCGCACCGTGCTCGCCCGCCAGCGCGAGGAGCGCCTGGTCGCGATGGGCCGCATCTCGGCCGGCATCGCGCATGAGATTCGCAATCCCTTGGCAGCCGTTTCGCAGGCCAATGCGCTGCTGCAGGAAGACGTGCTGCGGCCCGACCAGCAGCGCCTCGTGCGCATCGTTGCCGACAACGTCGAACGGCTGCGCCGCATCGTTGACGACGTGATGGAGGCGGCGCCAGGCAGCATGTCGCCGTCGCGCACGATCGACGCGACCGCCGAGGTGGCGTCGATCTGCGCCGAGTGGGCGCGCACCGAGGGCCTGGCGCTGGGYAGCGACAGCCGCTTGCGTGTGATGTTGCCGAAAGAGCCGCTCGGCGCCGTGTTCGACCCCGACCACTTGCGCCGCGTGCTGATCAACTTGCTGGAGAACGCGCTGCGCCACGCGAGCGACCGGGCGGGTGCGGTGCTGGTGATCCTGGAGGCGCTCGACGGCCCCTTCGTGCGTTTGGCCGTGGCGAGTGATGGTGACCCGATCCCGAGCGATGTCGAGGCCCACCTGTTCGAACCCTTTCATTCCACCCGCAGCCGCGGGACCGGGCTGGGCCTCTATATTTGTCGGGAGCTGTGCGAGCGCCACGGCGCCAGCATCGATTACCTGCGCCGGCCCGACGAGCGTCACGTCAACCTGTTCCAGGTGGTGATGCAGCGTGACGTGGTGGCGACTGAAGGAAGGTTGCATCTGTGAAGCAAGCTGTGTCGACTTCCGTAAGACGCTGGGGCTGTCATGACTGAATCGTTTGCCGCGGGTGGTGTGCTGGTCGTCGACGACGAGCCCGACCTGTTGACGCTGTACGAACTGACGCTGCTGCGCGAGGGCCATGAGGTCGAGACCGCGTCCACCGTGGCCGAGGCCTGGGATCGGCTGCAGGACCGCGTGTTCCGCCTGGTCATCAGCGACATGCGCCTGCCGGACGGCTCAGGGCTGGAGCTGATGCACCGGCTGGAGCAGGCCAAGCGGCCCGAGAAGGTGATCGTCATCACCGCCTACGGCTCGGCCGAGAACGCGGTCGAAGCGCTGAAGGCCGGTGCATTCGACTACCTGA
Organism: Ideonella sp. P3_A4; assembly: GCF_056403075.1. Taxonomy (NCBI): domain Bacteria; kingdom Pseudomonadati; phylum Pseudomonadota; class Betaproteobacteria; order Burkholderiales; family Sphaerotilaceae; genus Ideonella; species Ideonella sp. P3_A4. Next base: position 9,500 of record NZ_JBFUGE010000152.1, read on the forward strand.
CCAAACCGGTGGACCTGCGCCAGTTCCGCGCGGTGGTCGCGAGCGCCTTGGGCCGCGCGGCACCCACGGCCGCGCCGCGGCCCGGCCTGCCGGCGGCGAGTGCACCGTTGGCACGGCTGGTGGGCACGTCGGACGCGATGCGCGCGGTCAAGGAGCTGATCGAAAAGGTCGCCCGCAGCATGGCGCCGGCGCTGGTGCAAGGCGAGTCCGGTACCGGCAAGGAACTGGTCGCGCGGGCCATCCATGAGGTCAGCGCGCGCGCGGGCCAGCCCTTCGTCGCGGTCAACTGCGGCGCGATCCCCGAGAACCTGCTGGAGGCCGAGTTCTTCGGCTACCGCAAAGGCGCCTTCACCGGCGCCAATGAAGACCGCGCCGGCTTCTTCCAGGCCGCCAACGGCGGCACCTTGTTCCTCGACGAGATCGGCGACCTGCCGCTCGCGATGCAGAGCAAGCTGCTGCGGGTGATCCAGGAGCGTGCAGTGCGGCCGGTGGGCGCAGTGGCCGAAGTGCCGCTGAACGTGCGCATCGTCAGCGCGACCCACAAAGACCTGGGCACCGAAGTGGCCGCTGGGCGCTTCCGGCAAGACTTGTTCTACCGCCTGAACGTGATCCGCATCGACGTGCCGCCGCTGCGCGAACGCCGCAGCGATCTGGCGCCGATCAGCCTGGCTCTGCTGGAGCGCATCGCCCGCGATGCCGGTGTCAGCCCCGCGCCGCGTTTGACCCTGGCGGCGCATGAGCGCCTGACCCACTACCCGTTCCCGGGCAACGTGCGCGAGCTGGAAAACCTCTTGCACCGCGCCGTGGCCTTGTCGCCGGGCGACCTGCTCGATGCCGAAGACCTGGGCCTGCCCGAAGCGGTGCTGCAGGACAACGGCGGCGATACCGAGGCGGGCACGCTGAGCATGGACCTGCTCACCGCACCGGCGATCTCGGGCACCTCGGGCGACAGCGAAGTGATGTTGCCAAACGACCTGGCTCGCCACCTCGACGACGTCGAGCGCGCGATCCTCGTGCGCGCCTTGGAGCAGCATGGCTTCAACCGCACCGCCGCTGGCGCGCGGTTGGGCTTGTCGCTGCGCCAGATGCGCTACCGCATGGCGCGCCTGGGCATCACCGAAAGTGGCGACAGCCACAGCGAAGACTCATGAGGATCGGCCAGTGGGGCAGTTGCCGTGCCCGGGCTGTCCGTGAAGGCACGCGTCGATGAGCTGGGTCGAGGGCTGGTGGTCCGGTGCRCAGATCATCGCGTCGCCGAACTTCGGCCCGCGTCCGGCCGGGGCCGAGGTCTCGCTGGTGGTGCTGCATTCGATCAGCCTGCCGCCGGGCCGCTACGGTGGCGACGAGATCGAGCGGCTGTTCACCAACCGTCTGGACCCGGATGCCGACCCGGCCTTCGCCGACCTGCGCGGACTGCAGGTGTCGGCCCACTTCGTTCTTCGCCGCGATGGCCACCTGCTGCAGTTCGTCTCGTGCGATGCGCGGGCCTGGCACGCCGGTGTGTCGCACTGGCGTGGGCGCGACAACTGCAATGACTTCTCCATCGGCATCGAGCTCGAGGGGCTCGAGGGCGAGCGCTTCGAGCCGGCGCAGTACGAGCGCTTGGCGACGCTGTTGCGTGTCCTTCAAAAGAGGTACGGCCGCTTCGATGTGGCGGGACACGAACACGTGGCACCCGGGCGCAAGCGTGATCCGGGCTCGGGCTTCGATTGGGTGGGCCTGAAGTCGCGCCTGCGTTGGCGCGACGCGCGCTTTCCGGCCTCGCTTGGCTGAACGGGCTGTTGCTCGCGAGGCCAATATTGGCGCGGCCTCGCCGGCGATTTCGCCGCGAAAGCCGCATGAAATCTGGCCTCGAATCGGCGAGGCTCGAAGCCATGCGGTGTGCTGCTGTCATCGTCTTGACATGGGCTTGGGGCAGACGCGCCAAGATCAAACGAAAGGCCGGGCGTCAAGAGGGATAGTCATTCCACCCCACGCTATAGGTAGTGCTTGAAGCACTGTTGGACCCCAGATATAGTGTCCATTCGTGCTAACCTTTCAGCACTTTCAAAAGCCCATGTCCGTTGTTCCTGGCCTCTTGAACGCCTGTTGGATCAGGCTCAAGGCCAAGCCGTCACGGACGCCGGCCACCCCCTTTGCCCCGAGTTCTCGGGGCCACAAGCTCCGACGACGATGAACCTCGTGTCGCGCTGCCGACAGGCCTGATGGTCTGACCGGCGCAGGCACGAGTAGGCATCGCCGTCGCCGGCTTGGCAGGGGTTCGCTGGCGTGGTTTGGAAGGTCCGCACATTCACCGCTGCATATTCAAACAAGGGGATTTCATGCAAGCCGTTGCTCCCATCAGCACCGACGCCGCCGTCCTGGCGCGACCGGTTACCGCGCCCAACGCTGCGGGCCCTCTGCCCAACGCCTACCAGGGTTACCAGACGATCCGCCGCAACGGCGCGGTCGTGGCCTTCGAGCCGAACAAGATCGCGGTCGCGCTGATGAAAGCCTTTCTTGCCGTGCATGGCACGCAAGGCGCGGCCTCGGCCAGCGTGCGAGAGACTGTCGATGCGCTGACCGAGACTGTCGTGCGTGCACTGCTGCGCTCGCGCCCGGCCGGCGGTACCTTCCACATCGAAGACGTGCAAGACCAGGTTGAGCTGGGCCTGATGCGCAGCGGCCACCATGAAGTGGCGCGCGCTTATGTGTTGTACCGCGAGCGCCGTTCGCAAGAGCGCGCCAAGCAGGCGCCCAGCGCGACCGCTGCACCGGCCCATGCGCTGCATGTGATCGACGGTGGCCAGCGC
>NZ_JBFUGE010000153.1:0-12260 GCF_056403075.1 Ideonella sp. P3_A4
CCGGTGGGCTCGGGCGTGTGCAAGGGCCAGGACTGCAGGGCAGCCGCGCTGGCAGCGGCCAGGGCAGGCGAGGGCAGTTGTGTCGACAGCAGCGATGCGCTGAGCAACTGCAGGCCGTGGCGACGGGTGATCGAAGGCATGGCGCGTCTCCTGCTGCCGCCTTGCGTTGCGGCAGCGGGTTGGAGTGTGGCGCCATCGACCGCCGCGTGCTTGCTGCGGAGTTTGAAACTCAGTTCGACGGCTGGGGGCTCACTGACGGTTGGTCTCGAGCCGGTTGTCGCAGTCGTCTTGCAGGTCGCGCTGGTACTCGCGCAGCCACGCCCAGGCCAGGCGATTGATGTGGGCCGGCGTTTCGATCAGGGCCGGCGGGGAGCTCAGCGCCGGCGCTTCTTCCACTGGCGGGGCCGCAGCGCTGCTGCCGTAGCAGATGCTGCAAGCGGCTGTGCCGCCCCACGTGGCGAGCCAGCGCTGTGAGCGTCGGACGCGGCCGTGGGCTCGCCGAAGATTTCGAATCGACGCGATACGAAGCTTTCGAAAGTGGTCCATACGAAATCACGCAAGCAGCCAGAAGTGACCGGTGCCAGTATATGTAAGCACGACACGCTGGTGAAGAGTGGCGTTGGTAAAGGCTTGTTCGACACGGGTTAACACCGCTTTTCAATGGAAGCGGTTTCGAAAAACTTTATCGTGGAAATAACCTTCCTTATATTTCATTTAATTTCATTCATATTCGTTTTCCGTCCTCGCGGCGTCGTGCTGCCGGCGAGACGTTTACAAAGATTCACGTAGCGCACGCGCTTGCCCAGCCACTCAGCCAGGGCGTTCCGCCGGCCATGTCACCCGCGCGATCAGCCCGCCGCCCTCGCGCGGCAGCAGATCGAAGCGGGCGCCGTGGGCCCTGGCCACGCGGTCGGCGATCGCCAGGCCGAGGCCGGCGCCGCTGGGCCCGCCGCGTGCCTGGTCGCCGCGCGCAAACGGCTGCTTCAGCGATTCGACGTGCGCGGCGTCGATGCCTGGTCCGCGGTCGCAAACCTCGAGCCATTGGGCGCCCTGGTCCTCGCCGGTGGCCACCTCGATCGGGGGAGCCCCGTGGCGCTGGGCGTTGACGACCAGGTTCAGCACCAGCCGCACAACACCTTGCGGACGCATCGCGCGCAAGGGCAGGGGATTCAACTGAAGCTGCACGTTGTCGTGCGGGCACAGTGCCAGCGCCTCGTGCACCAACGCGTTCAGGTCGACTTCGACCAGCGGCTCGCGTTCGCCTTGGCTGCTGCGCATGAAGTCGAGAAAGCGGCTGAGCAGCCCGTCCATCGCGTCGATGTTGCGGTTCACGGTGGCCAGCAGTTCGGCCTCGGCGCGACCGTCGAGCATCTCGGTGGCCAGCCGCATCTTGGCCAGCGGCGTGCGCAGGTCGTGCGACAGCCCGGCCAGCATCAGCGCTCGTTCGCGCTCGCTTTGCGCGAGGCTGGCCACCATGTCGTTGAAGGCCTGCGAGACGCTGGCGATCTCGCGCGGCGTGCGGGGCGGGTCGACAGGCAGTGGCTCGGGCCGTTCGCCCCGTCCCAGCGCGGCCGAGGCTTGCACCAGCGCGTTCAGCGGCCGGTTGATGCGGCGCTGGATCAGCCACGCGCCGACGATGGCAAGCAAGGCGGTGGCCGCGGTGGCGGCCAGCCAGGCGCCATTGAACACCGGTGTCGGGGGCAGGCTCGACAGCGTGACCCAGTACGGCTGATGGTCGATGTCCAGCCGCACCTGGATGATGTGGCCGCCGGGATGTCGCCAGTTCAGCGTTCGGCCGGTGCGTGTCCAGCGTTCGTTCAGTTGGTCCAGGAAGACACGTTGCAAGCGCGTGGAGCGCCACCGGGCCTCGTCGTCGCCAGCGCGGCTTTCGCTGCGATCGATCGCCTGCTGCACCTGTGCATTGAAATGCTCGACGAACGCGGCTCGTTGTTCGACCGGCAGGCTGCCCAGGCCTTGCTCCAGGGCCTGCAACTCGCGCACCGTGCTTTCCGTCACCAGCGTCGTGCGTGGCAGCGTCACCAGCGTGCGGAACAGCCAGGCGCTGCCAAGCTGGCCGACGAGGATCAGCGCGACGATCAGCAGCAGGTTGCGCTGGAACAGCGTGCGCGGCAACCAGGCCATCGTCAGTCGGAGCCTGGCACTGTGCCGCCATCCGGCACGAAGACATAACCGCGGCCCCACACGGTCTGGATATGGCGCGGCGCCGAAGGGTCTTGCTCGATCGCCCGGCGCAGCCGCATCACCTGCGCGTCGATGCTGCGGCTGGTCACCTCGTGTTCGCGGTCCTGGCCCTTGACGAGCTCGATCAGCTTTTCGCGGCCCAGCGGGCGGTTCGGGTTCATCACCAGTGCATGCAGAAGCTGGAACTCGCCGGTGGTCAGCGCGACCGGTTCGCCATCGCGTTCGAGCAGGCGCTGCGCCGCGTGCAGCGTGTAGCGGCCGAAGTGCACCGGCTCGTCGCCGAGGGGGCCGCCGTGCGCACCGAGCAGTTTCTGTCGCCGCACCATCGCCTGAATGCGCGCCAGCAGCTCGCGTGGGTTGAAGGGTTTGGGCAGGTAATCGTCGGCGCCCATCTCGAGCCCGATGATCCTGTCGACCGGGTCACCGCGTGCGGTCAGCATCAGGATCGGCACCGTCTCGCCGGCATGGCGCAGGCGCCGGCACAGCGACAGGCCGTCTTCGCCCGGCATCATCACGTCCAGCACCAGCACATCGAAGCGCTCGCGCGCCAGCAGCCGCTCGGCCGACGCAGCGTCTTGCACTGCGCGCACCTTCAGCCCTTGTTCACCGAGGTAACGCTGCAGCAGCCCGCGCAACTCGGCCTCGTCGTCGGCAATCAGCACGGTGATCGGGGTCTCGCTCATCCGCCGATGTTAGGAGCGCGCGCTTCGCTGTTGCGGCGAGCCTGAGCGAAGTGATGACAAACGATGACAACGTGTCCCCGCTGTAATCGGCTGTCATTGCACGGCGTGTTGGGAGCGCGCACAGTCAGTCGACCTCGGGAATAGTGCCGGCGTCTGTCATCACGTCATCGGGCACTGTCCCCGTACACACCAGAGCAGAAGGGAGCGACAGTTGAAGAACATCCGGTTCGTGTTCATGGGTTTGTCGATGGCTGCGCTGGCCGCGTTGTCGTTGCTGTCTGCACTGGCCTTGCTGAACGCCGCGCAGGCGCAGGGCTGGCCGGCCGCCGATGGGGGTGTCAGCCGGCCAGCCGTGCGATCGTGAGCGCACCGAGCGCGCAGCTGAACAGCCCGACCCCTGCTTGCATCAACTGATGCAGCCGTGTCAGGCGCCGAGCCGACAGCCGCAGCGGCAGCGCGATCACCACCGACAACACCGCCATGCCGGCGATCGAGCCGAGGCCGAACAGCGCGATGTAGCCCAAGCCCAGCGGCACCGACGGTGCGGCATGCAGGCTCAGCAGCACCAGCGCCGCCGAGCCGGCCAGCCCGTGCATCATGCCGACCGCCAGCGCGCGCAGCGGCCAGCGGCCTGGGTGCCCATGCCGGTGGGGCGACTGGACGTGCGGCCCTTCGCTACGGTGGCTGTGAGCGTGCACATGCACCACCCCGGGGCCTTGCGGATGCACGTGTTGGTGCAAATGAAAGTGGATGCGCTCGCGCCACGACCGGCGCAGCACATCGGCGCCCAGCAGCACCAGCATGCCGCCGACGCCGGTTTCCAGCGCACGCTCCAGCGTCGGTGAAGCCACCTGGCCCAGTGCCAGCACCGCGCCAGCAAAAGCCAGCAGCGTCAACGTGTGGCCCAGGCCCCAGCCAACGCCCTGGCGCAGTGCCTGGCGCCAGTCGGCCGGCCGGGCGGCCAACGTCGCGACAGCCGCCAGGTGGTCGGCTTCGGTCGCGTGCTGCACGCCGAGCAGCAGGCCGATGAAGAGGATGGACAGGGCGGTCATGCGACAACGCCCTGCAAGCCCTATGCCGGTGCGTGCACGACTGCAGTTGGCAGGCGCGCCGCCTCGATCTGGCCCATCAGCCACTGCAGGCCGGCCAGGTGCTGTTGGTCGTGGCTGCACAGGTAGTGCACCAGGCCGCGCAGCGTCACCGGGCCATAACCTTCGAACAACGCGGTGCGCTCGAACTGCGCCGGAGCCAGTCCGGCCAGCAACGCCACGGTTTCCGCGCGGGCCCGGCGAAAGTCGGACAGCACCTCGGCGGCGTTCGCATCGCCGTAGCGGCGATCTTTCGCCAGTGCGTCGGTGTCCAGCGACACGAGCGTCGGGTGGCTTTCGTGCAGCGTGCGGTGCAGGCGCAGCTGGTAGCCGTCGACCTCGATGTCGCGCACATGGCAGACCTGCTCGATCGCGGTCAGTGGCTCGCTCGGCACACCCGCCCATGACGGCGGGGTCCAATGCTTGAAGTCGGCCGGCACGGCCGCGTAGTGTGCTTCCAGTTGCTGCGGAAATGCAGCCAGCGCCTGGAGGGTGATCGGGTGCATGCGGGGAAGTGGCGAGACCGCCAGGAAAGGGGCGGGCCACTGTAGCGTGGCCTTGTTGACCTTGCGATACGTGAGCTGAAGCGCTCAGCCGTGCGGGTGCGTCGGGTCGATCCAGGGCACGTCTTCGGGCGGCTCGGCGGGCTCGATGTCCAGGTTCACCGCCACCGCCTGGCCGTCGCTGCGCACCAGCACGCACTCCAGCACCTCTGTCGCACTGGCGTTGATTTCCTGGTGCGGCACGAACGGTGGCACATAGATGAAATCACCCGGCCCGGCCTCGGCGGTGAACTCCAGCCGCTCGCCCCAGCGCATGCGTGCGCGGCCAGCGATCACGTAAATCACGCTTTCCAGCGGCCCATGGTGATGCGCGCCAGTCTTCGCATTTGGGTGGATGTGCACCGTGCCGGCCCAGAGCTTTTGCGCCCCGACACGGGCAAACGTGATCGCCGCCTTGCGGTCCATGCCCGGCGTCTGCGCGGTGTTCGCATCCAGGCTGTGCGCCGGCACGACACGCACGCCATCGTGCTTCCAGGCGGGGTCGGTGGGCAGAGTGGTCATGGCCTCTCGATTCTGCGCCGCCGCTGCGTCAGGCGAAAGGGGGCGCCCGCTTGCGATGGCAAGATGACCCGTCAGCGCGTCCATGCTACGGCCTGGGCCCGATACTCGTGCCCCTCACGGCCCCATCCCGCGCGGGCCTCCAAACTGTCAGGGAACCGTCGTCATGGCCTACGACTACAGCTCCGAGAACCAGCGGCTGGAGCTGCCGAATCCGTACCGCGTCGAGAACGCGTTTCTCTTTCTTTGCGCGGCCGTGATGGCGGCGGGTGGTTTGCTCGCGCTGTTCTGGGCGCGCAACTACCTGCAGTACGGCGGTGGGCGCGGCCTGATCCCGTTGCTGGTGGGGATGGGGCTGCTGTCGACCGCGATCGGGTTTTCGATGCGCTCGGCGCGTCGCTTGCGTTTCTTCTTCGGCCGTGGCCGGCCGGCTTCGCTGGCGCCGGAAGTGGCGGTTGGCGCGACCGGCAACTCTGACCTGGCCGACCGCTACAAGGACATGCTGCGCCAAGGCGGCCTGGCGTACCCGGAGCCGCAAGGCGCGCTGAACGGCTTGCTCTACCACGCGATCCCGCGCCTGATCACCGCGCCGCTGAAGGTGCAGGCGATGGCGCAGACGCATTTCTTCAAYGCGTTGTCGTTCGCGGTCACCTGCCTGTCGTTTGCCGTGGGCTGGGGCCTGCTCGGCACAGAAGACTCGCGGCCGTTGATTGGCGCGGCCTACCTGGTGTTCGCGGCCTTGGTGCTGCTCAAGCCCTTGTATGCCGGCGAGCGGGCGCGGATGAGCCACGTCTGGTTGATCGGCCTGGCGGTCGTCGCGGTGGTGGGCCCGGTCGTCCTGGGCTGGGCCGGCAGGGCGCTGCCGACGATGCCGGTCCAACTGCACGGGCAGACGCTCTTCCTGTTGTTGTCGTCGCTGCTGGCGGTCGGGCTGATCCTGATGGCCTTGTATGCCCAGGTCGACCCACCACCGGCCACCGAACGCAGCCAGGAGCAGCGGACCCTGTCGATGAACGGCCCGCCGGCCGCGATCCTCACCGAGCTGGATCGCAAGCTGCAGGACGCCTGGTCCGAGCGCATCCCGAACCGGCGCTACACGCGGCTGGAGCCGACGACGCAGGCGGCGGCCGGCTCCGGGCGCTTTGCGGGCGAGTTGATGGAAGAGACGCAGCCCTTGCCGATGGCCGGCACGATGGCGCCCACCTTCACCGGCGCGCTGCGAGCGCCTCGGCACCGCGGGCTGGTGCTGCTGGACCTGTACGCGACGCTGCTGGTTGTCGCGGCCACCGCGCTGGCGCTGCTGTATGTCCGCAACCTCGATCCGAGTCGGGTCAACGCAGACGCGCTGCCGCTGGGTCACGCGCCGATCGGCTACTCGCTGATCTGCGTGGCGGTGGCGGCGTTCTGCTTTCAGTCGGCGGGTTCGATCTGGGGCCGATTCACCTTCGAATCGGTGCTGGTGTGGGTCGAGCTGCTGGGGACGTGGCAGACCTCGCGCATCGGCACCGGCAACCAGTTCAACAGCCAGCTGCGCAGCGACAACGAGATCGTGCGCGTCGAGTCGATGACACTGCGGGTCTGGCGCGCGCGCATCGAATCGGTGGTGTTCGGCAAGGACGACGGACGCCAGGTGACGGCCATGTTCAGCACCGCGCAGGAGGCCAGGCAGCTGGCCGACGACCTGACCACGTTTGCGGCGGGCCAGAGCATCTTCGTTGCGCCCGGGTCGGCAACGGACCAGCAGCGGCTGGTCAGCCTGCAGGCCAGCGAGCGGGCGCTGGCGGCCGGTGCCAGAGCCGGTGCCGCAGGGCCAACGCCAGCGCTGGCCGACGCCACAGCGGCACACGAGGCGCTGCGCGTGGCGGCCGCCCATGGCGACCACTCAGCAGCGCTGCGGTTCTGCACCGCCTGCGGTGCGTCGGCGCAGGCCGATGCCCGCTTCTGCGCCCGCTGCGGAACGGCATTGGGCAGCGCCGAAAGCTGAGCTGCCCGCCAGCAGCGCCGTTCAGGCCACGGTGCCGCGGCGTGGGCTATGCGGGCGAGGCGGTCGAAAAGCGTGATAAATCAAGCCGGCGCTCCGTTAGTGTCGTGCCCTGGAAATGCGTGGGAGACACGATGAAAGCAGCTTTGACGACGATCGCGCTCCGCTGTGCGCTGATCGGTGCAGGATGGGGCGCGAGCATGGTCGCCATGGCCGCGAGCCTGACGTACCCCGACGCGCCGCGACGCCCGGTGGTCGACACCTACCACGGCGCTGCGGTGACCGACAACTACCGCTGGCTCGAAGCGACCGACACGCCTGCGGTCGAAGCCTGGGTGGCGCAGCAGAACGCGCTGACGCGCTCGCAGATCGACAAGCTGTCGAACCGTGGTGCCATCCTGGGCGAGTTGACCGAGCTGCTCGGCAAGGCGCCAACGACGCGCCGCGAGCTCCACTACGTTGGCGGCAAACTCTTCGCGATGAAGTCGCAACCGCCGGCCAACCAGCCGCGCCTGGTGGTGCTGGCCGATCCGGCCGACCCGGCTTCAGAGAAAACGATCGTCGACCCCAATGTGCTCAACCCCAAGGGCACGACGACGATCGACTGGTACGTGCCGTCGCTCGATGGCAAGACGGTGGCGGTCAGCCTGTCCGACAACGGCAGCGAAGACGGCACGCTGCATCTGTTCGACGTGGCGACCGGCCGCAAGCTCAGTGACGTGGTGCCTCGCGTGCAGTACCCGACGGGTGGCGGCAGCGTGGCCTGGGCGCCGGGCAACAAGGGGATCTACTACACGCGTTATCCGCAAGGCAAGGAACGGCCGGCGGAAGATGCGAACTTCTACGAGCAGCTCTGGTTCCACCAGCTCGGCACGCCGACGTCGCAGGACAAGTACGTCCTCGGCAAGGAGTTCCCGCGCGTCGCCGAGATCTTCCTCAGCACCACGGAAGACGGCCGTTATGTGCTGGCCGACGTGTTGAACGGTGACGGCGGCGAGCACGCCTTCTACCTGCAACGCCCGGGCAAGCCGTGGACGCGCATCGCCGCTTTCGAAGACGGCGTTCGCAGCATGTCGCTCGGGCGCGACGGCCGCTGGTACGGCGTGGTGGTCAAAGGCTCGCCGCGCGGGCGCATCGTGGCGGGCTCGCTCAACGAGCCGGCCCTCGACAAGGCGAGCCTGGTGGTGCCTGAAAGCGAGGCGACCGTGTCGTCGGTGACGCCGGCCAGCAGCCGGTTCTATGTCGAGTACCTGACCGGTGGCCCGCAGGAGCTGCATGCCTTCACGCTCGCCGGCAAACCGCTCGGGCGCATCGGTAATGAAGCGGTCGCGACGACGCACGCCGGTGCTGCGCTGGCGGGCGATGAGCTGCTGTTCGGCAGCCAGAGCTACGTCAAGCCTTTCGCCTGGTACCGCTACAGCCCGACTGCGAAGGTGCCCAATCCGGAGCCAGTGCAGACCACGCTCAGCGAGCAGCCGAAGAACGTCAAGCTCGACGATGTCGAGGTGCGGCGCGAGTTCGCCACCTCGAAAGACKGCACCAAGGTGCCGGTCAACATCGTCTACAAGAAGGGCATCAAGCTCGACGGCAGCAACCCGCTGCTGCTGACGGCCTATGGCGGCTTCTCGGTGTCGCTGCAGCCGCGCTTTTCGCTGCGGTCTGCCTTCTGGCTCAACCACGGTGGCATCTTCGTGGTGGCCAACCTGCGCGGCGGCGGCGAGTTCGGCGAAGAGTGGCACCTGCAGGGCAACATGACCCGCAAGCAGAACGTGTTCGACGATTTCATCGCCAGCGCGCAGTACATGATCGACAAGGGCTACACCTCGCCGGCCAAGCTGGCCATCGAGGGCGGCAGCAATGGCGGGTTGCTGATGGGCGCCGTGCTGACGCAGCGGCCTGAGCTTTTCAATGCGGTGGTCAGCCATGTGGGCGTCTACGACATGCTGCGGATGGAGCTGTCGCCCAACGGTGCTTTCAACGTGACCGAATTCGGCAGCGTGAAGGACCCGGCGCAGTTCAAGGCACTGCAGGCCTATTCGCCCTATCACCGCGTCGCCGACAGCACCGCCTACCCCGCGGTGTTCCTGCTGACGGGGATGCACGACGGCCGGGTCGAGCCGCACAACTCGCTGAAGATGGCGGCGCGCCTGCAGGCTGCGACAACGTCGGACAAACCGGTGCTGCTGCGCGTGGCGGGCGACGCGGGCCATGGGCAAGGCATGGCACTGTCGTCGGCGATCGAGCAGGAGGCGGATGTGTTCGCGTTCCTGTTCGAACAGCTCGGGGTGAAGTAGGGCTTTTTGCTCTCGCCCGCGGGACCGCCCGCTGCTCCCTGACGCCCGCGCGCCGCTCCGGCCCCGCGGGCGTTTTCGTTTTCAGACCAAACCCCTGACGTCAGCAGGCGATTGACACCGTACCGACCAATCGGTATGGTCCGTACCAACCAATCGGTATGGTAAATGGCAACGAATCAGCAAGGAGTGGCGGCAATGCCTGAACTGGCCACCGGCCCGAAGCGAAAACTGCTCGACGCGGCGCTGCGCGTGATCCGCGTGCAGGGCTACTCCGGCAGCTCGGTGGACGACATCTGCCGCGAGGCGGGCGTCACCAAAGGCAGCTTCTTCCACCACTTCAAGGGCAAGGACGACCTGGCGGTGGCCGCCACCGAGCACTGGAGCGGCTGGACCGGCCAGCTGTTCGCCGAGGCACCGTTCCGCTCGGTGGCGGACCCGCGTGAGCGCGCGCTGGCCTACATCGACTTCCGCGCGGCGCTGATCCAGGGCGAGCTGCCCGACTTCACTTGCCTGCTCGGCACGATGGTGCAGGAGACCTACAACACGCATCCTGCCATCCGCGATGCCTGCAACGAGGCGATCCTGTTCCACGCCCGCACCGTCGAGGCCGACCTGGCCGCAGCCAAGCAGCAATGCGCCCCGCAGGCCGAGTGGGACCCGCTCGACCTGGCTCTGTACGTACAGGCAGCGATCCAGGGCGCGTTCATCCTCGCCAAGGCCCAGAACGACGCGCGCGCGGCGACCCGCGCGATCGCCCACCTGCGCGCCTACGTGGCGTCGCTGTTGCCAGCGCCGCCTGTACAGACGGCGAAACCCACCCGGGCCAGACCTTCCGCTGTGAAGCCGCGGCGCCATTGACCTGTCCATCCCCGACCCACCCAAGGAGAGAAAGACCATGCAAAAGCTGACCCCCTGCCTCTGGTTCAACTTCAACGCCGAAGAGGCGGTCGAGCACTACCTGGGCATCTTCAAGAACGGCAAGGTGCTTGAACTGTCGCGTTATGGTGATGCGATGCCGCAGTTGAAGGGCAAGGTGCTGACGATGCGCTTCGAGCTCGAAGGGCAGGAGTTCCTCGCGCTGAACGCCGGGCCGCAGTTCCCGTTCACCGAGGCGATCTCGATCTCGGTCGATTGCGCCGACCAGGCGGAGGTCGACCGGTTGTGGTCGCGGTTGTGCGAAGGCGGCGCACCCAGCCAGTGCGGCTGGCTGAAGGACAAGTTCGGCCTGTCGTGGCAGATCGTGCCGCGCCAGCTGGTGCAACTGCTGAAGGACCCGGACCCGGCGAAAGCCCAGCGCGTGATGGGCGCGATGATGCAGATGAGCAAGATCGACATCGCCGCGCTCGAAGCCGCGCACAAGGGGCCATGACCATGAACTCCCGCGTCGCCTGGGTCGCCGCGGTCATGGTGCTGGCCGTGCTGTCGGTGATTGCGCAGGCTGGCATCGATGCGCCTGCGGCGCTGGCCACTTTTACCGACCAGCCGGAGGGCTGAGACCGTCGATTGCGCGTGAGAGCCCTGCAAAGGGCTCACGGCTGCCGTGGATGATCCAGGGCCTGTTAGCGCATAAATCACGGCCGCGCCGAGGTGTTCCGGGGATGCAGCGCTAGGCGCCGGCAGGGGCTCGGGCTCTGTGCCCGATCCCCTGCCGGTAACAACGCGATGCGCCCCAGAACACCCCCGGCCCTTCGGGTTGCGCCCATAGCGGGCTCACTCGTCGTTACGAAGCCGCGGCCGTGGATCAACCACGCCCACGACTTCGCGTCTAGATTGAGCCCGCTCTGGGCGGCAACGCGACCGCGATTTATGCGCTAACAGGCCCTACTGGCTAACATGCGCCGCTCGGCGCTTGTGGCAAGACAGGAACGATCGATGGCAATCCGGACGGCGGCATTCTTTCGACACGCGGCGGTGGCCTGTATAGCCATCGTCGCCGGCTCCGGTTTCGCAGCCACGGCTGACGAGCGCCCTTACGTCCGCGTGCACGTCGACCGCATGCCCGCTGCGAAGATGAAGCAGTTCGCCGATGCGAGGCGTGACTGGGTCGCCTTCGTCGGCGACAAGAAGTTGTTCGACCCGTGGTGGGGCACGTTTCTCGAATGGCAGGGGCACGGCTTCCTGAGCCTGCGGCCGTTCAAGAGCCTGGCCGAACTCGAACGTCCGTCGCCTAGTGCGCCGAAAGACGAGGCCTACCGCGCCGCCGTCGCTCGCTACACCGAACAGTCCGACGAAGCGCTCGTCTTCCCGCACACCAGCCAGATCTGGGCAGTCGTGCCCGAGCTGGGCTATCAGCCCGAGCAGGCGGCTGCCAGCCTCTTTGCGCCTTGCAGCGGCACGTTGTCGATGGACACCGTGGCGCCGATGCGCGACGAGGATGCCTACGAAGAGTCGTGGAAGAAGGTGCACGACGCCTTGCGCAAGGTGCACTACCCGCTGACCCACGTGATGTACGCGACCCGCTTCGGCGACGGCCGGATGATGTCGCTGTGGTTGGCGGGCACTGCATCAGCGTTCGAGCAAGCGCCGTCGCTCGACAAAGCCGTGGCCGATGCGCTGGGCGCACCTGCCGCTGCCGAGCTGCTGGCCACGCTGCGCCGGTCCATCGCCGCCAGCGACAGCGGCGCGCTGACCTGCCGGCCCGACCTGAGCACCGCCCGCATCGACTAGGGCTTGCTACCTGCGACACGAACGAGGCGCGCGCTGCGCCGCCGCCCGTCAAGTGGCGTGCGCGGATCCGGCTTGTATGGTTGCGGGGTTGGGGTGGAGGGCCTGAAATCCGGTGATCGGCCTGGGACCGACTGGCGAAGACTGCCCCCACCCCGCCTGCCAGCGTCGATAGAGAACTGCGCGGCCGCCGACAAGGCTGACCGCCGATCTGAGTGCAAGCCAACGCGGCTGGCGGGTCCCCACCCCAACGACTGTCATTGTCGATAGGGGAGACCTGACCATGC
>NZ_JBFUGE010000154.1:0-12215 GCF_056403075.1 Ideonella sp. P3_A4
CCCGGTTGATCCTGGCGCGCCTTTGCCTGCCACCCTGGGTGCACAGCGGACGGTCGGGGTGGGTTTGGGCGAGCGTCTAACGATCGCCCGGGCCCGCCCCGTCCGCCCGCCTCGCGGTCCCGTGCGCAGTCCACCCGTCTGCAATTCCAGTCGCGACATTCGTGTTACCGAACCTGAAGCCCCAAGCCGGAATGGCCGAGGTGATCGAGTTCATCGAGCGCAAGGGGTTGCTGACGGAGTAAGCAGCCTGGCGATTCGCACCGCTGGCGCGTTTCGGCGAGGAGAGGGGGCCCATCCCTCCTCACGTTAGACGCTCCTCACGACGGCCCCCTCCCCTCGCTGCCGCCGTCGGTGGCATGGCATCGCGTTCGGCTGGCCACCCGGTTGATCCTGGCGCGCCTTTGCCTGCCACCCTGGGTGCACAGCGGACGGTCGGGGTGGGTTTGGGCGAACGTCTAACGATCGCCCGGGCCCGCCCCGTCCGGCCGCCACGCAGACCGACGTCAGCAGTTCCACTCGCCCACTCCATGCCAAACAAAGATAGCTGCTAGTTCCCACCCAACCTAGCCGGCATGGCCGCCGATTCCGAGAATGCACCCCACTGCCTCGGACACAGCGCCCATGCCTCAAACCGCCATTCCCTGCCTGCTGATGCGGGGCGGCACCTCCAAGGGGCCGTTCTTCCGGGCCAGCGACCTGCCCGCTGACCTGCCCACCCGCGACAAGGTGCTACTGGCAGCGATGGGCTCGCCCGACAAGCGCCAGATCGATGGCCTGGGTGGTGCTCACCCCTTGACCAGCAAGGTCGGCATCGTCTCGACAAGTACTCGCCCCGGCGTCGACCTCGAGTTTCTGTTCGCGCAACTGCAGCCCGACAAGAGCACGGTCGACACCACCCCCAACTGCGGCAACATGCTCGCCGCCGTCGTGCCCTTCGCGCTCGAAACCGGCATGGTTGAGGCTCAAGGTGAGACAAGCACCTTTCGCGTGCTGACGCTGAACACCGACATGGCCTGCGACATCACCGTGCACACGCCCGGTGGCCGGGTTGAATACGAAGGTGACGCTCGCATCGACGGTGCGCCCGGCACCTCGGCACCGATCACGATCAATTTTCTCGACACCGCCGGCTCGGTCTGCTCGGGCCTGCTGCCCACCGGCCGCGTGCGCGACACCGTCACTGTCGAAGGCGCCGGCTTCGCCAGCTTCACGCTCGATGTGACCTGCATCGACAACGGCATGCCGCTGGTGATCTTCAAGGCAACGGACATCGGTCGCAGTGGCTACGAAAGCGTGGCCGAACTGAATGCCGACACCGACCTGAAGGCGAAGATCGAAGCGCTGCGTCTGACAGTGTCGCGCCGTATGGGCTTGGGTGATGTCGCAAACAAGCCCTACCCGAAGATGACCCTGATTGCACCGCCGCGTGCCGGGGGTGCGTTGACAACACGCAGCTTCATCCCCCATGTCTGCCACGACGCGATCGGCGTGCTGGCAGCGGTCACCGTCGGCACTGCCTGTGTGCTCGAGGGCTCGGTCTGCGACGGCGTCGCGGTGATGCCGAAAGGTTCGACCAAGAAGGTCTCGGTCGAGCACCCAACCGGCGAGTTCAGCGTGTCGCTGGCCACCGACCCATCGAACCCTCAAAACGTGACTGAGGCTGCACTACTGCGCACCGCCCGCCTGCTGATGCGCGGCGAAGTGCTGGTGCCCGCCAGCGTCTGGAAAGGAAACACCGCATGAGCCTCGTCATCGACGTTCACGGCCACTACACCACTGCGCCGGCCGCGCTGGGTGCCTGGCGCGATCTGCAGATCGCCGGGCTGAAGGATCCGTCGAAAGCGCCCCGAGCTTCGGACCTGAAGATCAGCGACGACGACATCCGCGAGACGATCGAAGCCAACCAGTTGAAGCTGATGAAGCAGCGCGGCTCAGACCTGACGATCTTTTCGCCGCGCGCCAGCTTCATGGCCCACCACATCGGTGATTTCGAGACCTCGTCGACCTGGGCCGCGATCTGCAACGAGCTTTGCTACCGCGTTTCGCAACTGTTTCCGGACCACTTCATCCCCGCCGCGATGCTGCCGCAGTCGCCGGGCGTGGACCCGAAAACCTGCATCCCCGAACTCGTGAAGTGCGTGGAGCAGTACGGCAACGTCGGCATCAACTTGAACCCCGACCCTTCCGGCGGACATTGGACCTCGCCGCCGCTGTCTGACCGGCACTGGTACCCGATCTACGAAAAGATGGTCGAGTACGACATCCCAGCCATGATCCACGTGAGCACCAGCTGCAACGCGTGCTTCCACACCACCGGCGCGCACTACCTGAATGCGGACACGACCGCCTTCATGCAATGCCTGACGTCTGATCTGTTCAAGGACTTCCCGACGCTGAAGTTCCTGATCCCGCACGGCGGTGGCGCGGTGCCCTACCACTGGGGTCGGTTCCGTGGCCTGGCGCAAGAGCTGAAGAAGCCGCTGCTGCAAGAGCACCTGTTGAAGAACATCTTCTTCGACACCTGCGTCTACCACCAGCCCGGCATCGATTTGCTGACCACCGTGATCCCGGTCGACAACATCCTGTTCGCCAGCGAAATGATCGGCGCGGTGCGCGGCATCGACCCTGAGACCGGCTTCAACTACGACGACACCAAGCGCTACATCGAGGCCTCGAAGATCCTGACGCCCGAACAGAAGCACCAGGTCTATGAAGGCAATGCGCGACGCGTGTTCACGCGGCTAGACGCTGCACTGAAGAAGAAAGGACAGTGAGCATGAGCACCCTGCCGATGAACCAGTTGGGCGTCGTCAAGCGTCGCATCGAGCGCGCAGACAAGGCCGCAGTCGAGAAGCTTTCGCAGTTCGGCGTCGCGACCATCCACGAGGCGATGGGCCGCGTCGGACTGATGAAGCCCTACATGCGGCCGGTCTACGCCGGCGCGAAGATTTGCGGGACTGCCGTCACGATCCTGCTGCAACCGGGCGACAACTGGATGATGCACGTGGCCGCCGAGCAGTTGCAGCCGGGCGATGTGGCCGTGGCGGCCTGCACCACCGACAACGAAGACGGTTTCTTCGGCGACCTGCTGGCCACCTCGTTCCAGGCGCGCGGCGCCAAGGGTCTGGTGATCGATGGTGGCGTGCGCGACGTGGCCGAGCTCGAGAAGATGAGCTTCCCAGTCTTCAGCAAGGCGATCCACGCCAAGGGCACGATCAAGGCGACGCTGGGCTCGGTGAATGTGCCCATCGTCTGCGCCGGCGCGGTCGTCAACCCAGGTGATGTGGTGATCGCTGATGTCGACGGCGTGGTCGTCGTGCCTGCTGCGATCGCGAGCCAAGTGGCTGACGCCGCCGAGAAACGCGAGAGCTTCGAAGGCGAGAAGCGCACCAAGCTGGCCAGCGGCGTGCTGGGCCTGGACATGTACCAGATGCGTGAGCCGCTCGAGCGAGCCGGGCTGCGCTACATCGATTGATTGACTGACGACCTGTTGTGGATGGAGACCGAAAAGATGAGAACGATGAACCGCCGCGCCGCCTTGGCGCTGACCGCAGCCGCGGCCTTGTTTGCCGCGTTGCCGGCGCAGGCCGAAGACTGGCCGACCAAGCCGGTGCGCATCCTCACGCCGTTCCCGGCCGGCGCGGGGCCGGAGGCGGTCCTGCGTGTGCTGGCTGAGAAGCTGCAGAAGAAGTGGGGCAAGCCTGTCATCGTCGAGAACAAGCCGGGTGCCAACGGCTTCCTCGCGATCGATGCCTTCAAGCGCGGCGCCACCGATGGCACCGATTTGATCCAGCTCGACAACGTGCACCTGGTGGCCTACCCGTCGCTGTTCAAGAAGCTGCCCTATGACCCGGTGAAAGACTTCGAGCCGATCACGCCGCTGTTCCGGACCTACTTCTTCGTCGGCGTGCCGGTCACCAGCAAGTACAAGACGGTGGGCGACATCGTGGCGGACGCCAAGGCGCACCCCGGCGTGCTGAACTACGGTTCGTGGTCGATCGGGAACCCGGTGCACCTGGGCTCGGCGCTGCTCGAATCGATGACCAACACCGAAATGCAGCACATCGTCTACAAAGAGACGTCGATGCTCTACACCAGTGTCGCCAACGGCGAGCTGAACTTCGCGCTCGGCTCGCTGGCCACTGCCGGCCCGCTGCAACGCTCGGGCAAGCTGAAGTTCATCGCCGTCACGGCGCCGAAGCGCCACCCGGCCTTCCCCGATGTGCCGACGGTCGCTGAGTCGGGCGGCCCGGCCGGTTACGAGGTAACGGGCTGGACGACGATCGCAGCGCCCAAGGGCCTGCCGAAAGCTGTGGCCGACAAGATCCAGAAAGACATCGAAGCCGCGCTGGCCGAGCCCGACATCAAAGAGCGTTATGCCAACTTCGGCTACGAGACGTTTCCGGTGACGCGCGAGCAGTTCAGTGCTTTCATCGCGTCGGAGTCAGTCAAGTACTCGGACGTGATCAAGCGCGCCAAAGTATCACTCGACTAGCTCCCTTCCGGGGGTGCTGCGCAGCGCCGCGATGACGGCGGAGGCACGTATGAACGCGAAGCAATGGCACATCGGCCTCGTCGGCTACGGCGAGGTGGGCCGCATCCTGGCCGAAGACCTGCGCGCACAAGGTGTGGCGGTCAACGCCTGCGACCTGAAGCTCGGCCATGCCGAGAGCGCCGGGCCGTTGATGGGCCACGCGTCGGCGCACGGCGTGAAGCTGACAGCGTCGCACACCGAGTTGGCTGCCGGCAGCGACTTCATCGTCAGTGCGGTCACCGCCAGCCAGGCGGTGCCGGTGGCACAAGCCTGCGCGCCTGCGCTGAAGCCGGGTGCCTTTTTTCTTGACGTCAACTCGGCCTCGCCGGGAGCGAAACAACGCGCCGCCACACTCGTCAATGCGGGCGGCGGGCGCTACGTCGAAGGTGCGGTGATGACCAGTGTGCCGCCCTACCGCATCAAGGTGCCGCTGCTGCTGGGTGGGCCAGATGCGGCGGCGCTGGCGCCGATGCTCGACGCGCTCGGCTTCGCTGCCCAGGTGGCGAGTGAACAACTCGGCGTGGCCTCGGCCACCAAGATGTGCCGCAGCGTGATGATCAAGGGCCTGGAGGCGATGGTGATCGAAAGCTTCACGACCGCCCGTCACTACGGCGTCGAAGACGCGGTGATCGCCTCGCTGCGCGAGACCTTTCCCGGCATCGATTGGGAGAAGCAGGCCGCTTACTTCTTCCAGCGCGTGATCGAGCATGGCCGGCGCCGCAGCGAAGAGGTGCGCGAGGTCGCCCAGACAGTGCGCGAAGCCGGCCTCGAACCGTGGAGCGCCGCCGGCACGGCCGAGCGACAGGCCTGGGTCGCTGACCTGGCCGATGCGGGCCTGTTCGGCGCCAAAGACATCGAAGGCTTCGCCCGCAGCCCTGACTGGCGAATCGAAGCCGACCGCATCCTCGGCCAATTGAAGAAGAAAGACTGAGATGCCATTCGACAAGACTCCAGGCTGGCTGGACTGGTACGCCGGCCCGACCAAGCCTCGCTTCGAGTTGCCAACCGGCAGCGTCGACGCGCACTGCCACGTGTTCGGCCCGGGCGATGATTTTCCCTTCGCGCCCGAGCGCAAGTACACGCCCTGCGACGCGAGCAAGCAGCAACTGTTCGCCCTGCGCGACCACCTGGGCTTTGCCCGCAACGTGATCGTGCAGGCCACCTGCCACGGTGCCGACAACCGCGCGATGGTCRACGCCTGCATCGCCTCGAACGGCCACGCCCGCGGCGTGGCGACAGTACGCCGCAGCATCACCGACGACGAACTGCAGGAGCTGCATGCAGCCGGCGTGCGCGGTGTGCGCTTCAACTTCGTCAAGCGCCTGGTCGACTTCACGCCCAAGGACGAGCTGCTGGAGATCGCCGGCCGCATCGCCAAACTAGGCTGGCACGTCGTCATCTACTTCGAGGCGGTTGACCTGCCCGAGCTGTGGGATTTCTTCACCGCATTGCCCACCACCATCGTCGTCGACCACATGGGCCGGCCCGATGTGACGAAGCCGATCGACGGCCCCGAGTTCGAACTGTTCGTCAGGTTCATGCGCGAGCACCAGAATGTCTGGAGCAAGGTCAGCTGCCCCGAGCGGCTGAGCGTGACGGGGCCGAAAGCGATGAACGGCGAGCAGGCGGCGTACCGCGACGTCGTGCCGTTTGCCCGCCGCATCGTCGAGAGCTTCCCCGACCGGGTGCTGTGGGGCACCGACTGGCCACACCCGAATCTGAAGGACCACATGCCCGACGACGGGCTGCTGGTCGACTTCATCCCCCATATCGCGCCGACGGCCGAGCTGCAGCGCAAACTGCTGGTCGACAACCCGATGCGCCTGTATTGGCCTGACGAATTGAAAGGCTGACGATGGCCCTGAACAAACCCTACCAGGACGTGCCCGGCACGACCATCTTCGACGCCGAGCAGTCGCGCAAAGGCTATTGGCTGAACCAGTTCTGCATGTCGCTGATGAAGCCCGAGAATCGCGCGCGCTTCAAGGCCAATGAGCGCGCCTACCTCGACGAATGGGCGATGACCGAAGAGCAGAAGCAAGGCGTGCTGACGCGCGACCTGAACCGCTGCATCGCCGCCGGCGGCAACATCTATTTCCTAGCCAAGATCGGTGCCACCGACGGCAAGAGCTTCCAGTACATGGCCGCCAGCATGACCGGCATGACGCAGGAAGAGTACGCCGCGATGATGCTGGCCGGTGGCCGATCGGTTGAGGGCAATCGCCTCATCGGCGAAAAGAGCGGAGAGAAGAAGTAATGGCTGCGAAGATCACCGCGAGCGTCTACACCTCGCACGTGCCCGCCATCGGGGCGGCGCTCGACCTCGGCAAGACAGCCGACCCGTACTGGCAGCCGGTGTTCAAGGGCTACGAGTATTCGAAGCAGTGGCTGAAGAACGAGAAGCCCGACGTCATCTTTCTCGTCTACAACGACCACGCGAGCGCCTTCAGCCTGGAGATGATCCCGACCTTTGCGATCGGCTGCGCAGCCGAGTTCAAGCCCGCCGACGAAGGCTGGGGCCCGCGCCCGGTGCCTACCGTGATCGGCCATCCCGAACTGGCCGCGCATGTTGCGCAGAGCGTGATCCAGGACGACTTCGACCTGACCATCGTCAACAAGATGGACGTGGACCATGGCCTGACGGTGCCGCTGTCGCTGATGTGCGACCAGCCTGAAGCCTGGCCTTGCCCGGTGATCCCCTTCGCGGTCAATGTCGTGCAGTACCCGGTGCCTTCAGGCCGACGCTGCTTCATGCTGGGCCAGGCGATCCGCCGGGCGATCGAATCGTTCGACACCGATTTGAAGGTGCAGATCTGGGGCACGGGCGGCATGAGCCACCAGCTGCAGGGCCAGCGTGCGGGCCTGATCAACCGCGAGTGGGACAACGCCTTTCTCGATCGGCTGATTGATGACCCCGAAGGTCTGTCGAAAGTGCCGCACATCGACTATGTGCGCGAGGCCGGCTCTGAAGGCATCGAGCTGGTGATGTGGCTGATTGCGCGGGGCGCGATGGCCGACATCAACGGCGGGCCGAAGCCCACGGTGAAGCACCGCTTCTACCATGTGCCCGCATCGAACACCGCCGTGGGCCACCTGATTCTGGAGAACCACGCATGAGTGCGAAACCTATTCGCGTCGCACTGGCCGGCGCAGGTGCCTTCGGCATCAAGCACCTGGACGGCATCAAGAACATCGATGGCGTTGAGGTCGTGTCGCTGGTCAGCCGCGAGCTGGACAAAACGAAAGAGGTCGCCGCCCGCTACGGCATCGCCCACGTCAGCACCGAACTCGAAGACAGCCTCGCGCTGCCCGAGGTCGATGCGGTCATCCTGTGCACGCCGACGCAGATGCACGCCGCGCAAAGCATTGCCTGCCTGAAGGCCGGCAAGCATGTGCAGGTCGAGATCCCGCTGTGCGACATGCTGACCGCGGGCGAAGAGGTGGTTCAGGTGCAGCGCGAGACGGGGCTGGTCGCGATGTGCGGCCACACGCGCCGCTTCAACCCCAGCCACCAGTTCGTGCACAACAAGATCACCGCTGGCGAGTTCAACATCCAGCAGATGGATGTGCAGACCTACTTCTTCCGCCGCACGAACATGAACGCGTTGGGCCAGCCGCGCAGCTGGACGGACCATCTACTGTGGCACCACGCGGCGCACACGGTGGACCTGTTCGCGTACCAATGCGGCAGCCCCATCGTGCAGGCCAACGCGATCCAGGGGCCCATCCATCCGACGCTCGGTATCGCGATGGACATGTCGATCCAGCTGAAGGCGGCCAACGGCGCGATCTGCACGCTGAGCTTGAGCTTCAACAACGACGGGCCGCTGGGCACCTTCTTCCGCTACATCGGCGACACGGCCACCTACATTGCCCGCTACGACGACCTGTTCAACGGCAAGGACGAGAAGATCGACGTGTCGAAGGTCGATGTCTCGATGAACGGCATCGAGCTGCAGGACCGCGAGTTCTTCGCGGCTATCCGCGAAGGCCGCGAACCCAATGCCAGCGTGGCGCAGGTGCTGCCTTGCTATCGGGTGCTGCACCAGTTGGAACAGCAGTTGAACGGGGGGTGACGTCGGCACGTCGCGTTGCGTTGCGTTTGTGCGGCATGCTTGCGAAGGAGGTGGCGGCAGGGTGRCGGCGGTGCCCCCGGTCGCCGGCCGCTCGCGGGCCACTGTGGGCGGCCTATGCAGCTCATCTCTATCAACCCCGTGGTGCCTGGGTTCGTTGGGGCGACCGCGAATGAGGCCGGCGCCCGGGAACACCACCGTCACCCTACAGGCGCCGTCATGGGCATGGCACGCCGTGGCATGCCCCCCAGGTGCCCGGGGTGTGAGGCTCGGGGTGCGGGCGGTGGTGGCTCTCATTCGCGGTCGCCCCAACCACCGCAAGAAGAGACGCTACCAACCGCTGGACGATTGCCAGCGCATTCGGTGTCCCCGCGAGCGGAGCCGCCGAACGCGCCCCGGGCCTCGCGCCCACACACGACCGTCGCATGCAGCCAGTTAAACAACCGACATGAACATGAGACTCACCCGTCGCAGTTGCCTGTTGGCCGCATCCGCTTGGCCCCTCCTGGGGTTCGGACAACTAAGCACATTCCCGAGCAAGCCCATCACCCTGATCGTGCCGTTCGCGCCCGGCGGCGTCGCTGACATCACTGCCCGCACCGTCGGCAAGGTGATGGGCGAATCACTCGGCCAGCCGATCATCGTCGACAACCGCCCCGGCGCCGGCGGCATCGTTGCCACGCAAGCCGTTCTCTCTGCACCCGCCGATGGCCACACGCTGCGGCTGATGAGCAATGCCTCGGCCGTCAGCGTGCACCTGGTCAAAAAGCTGCCGTACGACGTTCAACGTGATCTCGCGCCGATCTCAACCTTGGGCTTCTTCGAGCTCGCGTTGGTGGTCAACGCCGATTCGCGCTTCAAAACGCTGGCCGACCTGCTCGCCTTTTCGCGCAGTCACCCTGGCAAGCTGACCATCGGCACCATCACCGTCGGCAGCACGCAGCACCTGGCGGCCGAGTGGTTCAAGGCGATGGCTGGCATCAGCGCCACCGTCGTGCCGTACAAAGGCTCGCCTGCAGTGGTCAATGCGCTGCGTTCGGGCGAGGTCGATCTAGCGTTCGAGATCTTGAGTCCGCTGCTGCCGCAGGTCACCGCCAAGGTCGTGCGGCCGCTGGCGGTGACGGGCGCCCAGCGCTTCGCACTCTGGCCTGAGGTGCCGACAGTGGCCGAGCTGGGCTGGCCCGCCTACCTGGTCGACAGCTGGAACGCGTTGTCCGCGCCCGCAGCCACGCCCCCCGCCGCCATCGAACGATTGCAACGCGCCGCGGCCGAAGCCCTGCGCCAACCGGCTGTGCGCAACAGCTTGCGTGACCTGGGTGTGAAGGCCCAGGCGGGCACGCCAGACGAGCTGAAGGCGCTGCTGGCCAGCGAGATCAAGCACTGGGGTGAGGTCATCCGCGCCGCGAGGATCGAGCCGGACTAAGGCGCAGCTCCGCCTGCCGGGTTGCCGCTGAACTGCCACGTTTGAGCGGTGGTGGTTCCATCCATCAACTTCTGTCAATACGACTGGATACACCCCAAGCCGGGCGTCACCGTGGTGCAAGATCCCCGCTCGGTGGGCATGCGCATAACGCAACGCCTTGGGTGTCGCCCCGATCGGGATGCGACGTGATGGATGACTAGGAAAGCCTGACTCATGACTGGATACCGCCGTACACCTCGCAGCGCCGCCGCGCGCTCGATCATCTGGACGCGCACTGCGCTGGCCGCGGGCGTCGCGCTCGCCTGCCTGAGCGCGGCCCACGCCCGTCCGCAACCGCAGGGCAACCTGGGCCTGGGCCTGCGCGAGTTGGTCGAACAACAAGGCATGCAGCCTGCCTCGCGCGAAGCAGAGCGCAACCGCGCCCGCACTGCGCTGGCAGTGCAAGACAAGCAGGGCCGCGTTCGCGTCAACGTGCACCTTGACGGCCAGGTGCCGCTGGCCCGCCTGCAAGCCGCGGCCCGCAAGCTGGGCGCCGAATCGGTGGCGGCGAATTCGAACTACCGCCACGGCGTCTTCACCGCCTTCGTGCCAGTGGCCCAGGCCAAGGCGCTGGCCGGCTTGCCGGGCGTGAAGTCGGTGATGCTGTCGACCGCGCCGGTGGCTGACGCAGGCCAGGTCACCTCGCAAGGAGCCGCCACCGTGCGCGCCGACCAGGTCAACGCGCTGGGCATCCGCGGCGCCGGCGTCACGGTGGGCGTGATGTCCGACAGCTTCGATATGTCGGCAGGTGCGCGCACGCACGCTGCGCAAGACGTGACCAACGGCGACCTGCCCGGCACCGGCAACCCGGACGGTGACACCCAACCGGTGGTGCTGATCGAAGACGCCGCTGGTGGCGCCGACGAAGGCCGCGCGATGATGCAGATCGTGCACGATCTGGCGCCCGCCGCGAAGCTGTGCTTTGCCACCGCATTCAACGGCGAGGTCGGTTTTGCCGACAACATCCGCAAGCTGGCTGACAAGAACGGCCCCTGCAAGGCCGACGTGATCGTCGACGACGTCATCTACTACACCGAGCCGATGTTCTCGGACGGCATCGTCGCCAAGGCGGCCGACGAGGTGGTGGCGCAGGGCGTGCCCTACTTCGCCTCAGCTGGCAACCGCGGCTCGACGATGGGCTACCTCGCCGGCTTCAACAAGGTCGACGACGCAACGGCGCGCACGAGCTCGCAGACTGTCGACCTGTCGCTGATCACGGCCGGCTCGTCGAACGGCGGCTTCCACAACCTGGCCTCCGACGGCAAGACGATCGACGTGTCGCGCACGATCACCTTCGGCGCCACCTCGACGCTGGTGCTGCAGTGGAACGATCCGTTCGACGCCGGCAAGGTGTCGACCGACTACGACCTGTACGTCTACAACGCCGCCGGTGACCAGTTGGCCGCCGTCTCCGCGGACGACAACTTCTCGACCGACCAGCCGATCGAGGCGGTGCAGGTGCCGGCCGGCACCTACCAGATCGTCGTCGTCCGCTCCGACACGACGACCGATGCGCCGACCGCCGACCAGGTGCGCTTCGTCACCTTCGGCAGCGTCGTCAGCGGTGAGTACCTGAACTACACCACGCCGATCACCTTCGGCCACAACTCGGCCGCCGGCACCAACGGTGTCGCAGCGTTCGCCTGGTTCCAGGACTACCTGCCCGAGTCGTTCTCGTCGCCTGGCCCGTCGACGATGTACTTCGACGCCAGCGGCAACCGCCTGGCTACCCCCGAGGTGCGCCGCAAGCCTGACCTCGGCGCGCCCGACGGCGTGAACACCAGCTTCTTCATCAGCGACACCGCCGAAGACGCCGACACCTTCCCGAACTTCTTCGGCACCAGCGCGGCCTCGCCGCACGCTGCCGCAGTGGCGGCGCTGGTGATCGAAAAGGCCGGTGGTCCGGGCAAGCTCACGCCGAAGCAAGTCAGCCATGTGCTGAAGACGACGGCCCGTGCGCACGACACCAAACCCAACTTCGCCGCAGCCCAGGCCTCGTTCGGCGCCGGCACCGTGCACGTGACGGCCACCGCCGACGGCCAGACCGCCAGCCAGTTCGACCCGAACGTGTTCCGCGTCGGCCTGACCGCGCCCGAGGGCTACACGCTGAAGTCGGTGACACTGGACCTGTCCACCGCCAATGGCC
>NZ_JBFUGE010000155.1:0-12177 GCF_056403075.1 Ideonella sp. P3_A4
CACCAGCAGGCGTTCGCCTGCGGCATGGGCCTCGAAGCCCAGGGTGCCGCACAAAGCGGCCAAGCCAAGGGCCARCAGGCTGCGCCTGCGCAATGCAATGAATCGGAACATGGGGCCTCCGTGAAAGGAGATGACAAAGGCCCAGGCGGAACGATGGTGGATGGCGCGCCCTCCGGCGCCACCTCGATGCGGTGCGTACACCTCGTTGTCCCGTCGAGGGGACCTGACTCTAATCCTGCACGTCATGTATGACGAGCGATCTGCGCCCTGTTTCTAGGGGGCACGGCCGGTCAAGACGGGTGTGCGCGGCGGCGGCTCAGCCGTTGCAGCTCGTTGGCTACATCGTGGCGGCACGGCCGCGGCCATAAGAAAAGCCCGCGACCATTCGCATGGCGGCGGGCTTACTTCCGAGCGATGTGCATCGCACAACGACGTTTCGCTCTGCACAGGGTCACGGGTTCCCTGACTCCGCCCAGTCTGCGGCCGGTTGCGTGCTTGCGATGTCGTCATTGTGCTTGGCCGCGCGGTCGGCGATCGATCGATTAGACGGTGCAATGACCGCCATCTCGCAGGCCGTGTCCCCTGAGGCGTGCCAATCGAGCAAGACGCTAAGATCCTGTCGGCTGCCCGCGCCCAGTCCGCGGCGCGGCGTGGTCAGCCGAGCTAACCTTGCAGTTACCTGAATAGAGTGCCTGGCACCCGTTCCCCGACACCGTCAACCCACAGACTTCGATTCCCATGCGTCTTCTTCTGGCCCTGCTCCTGCCCTGGCTCCAGTTCTTCACCATCGGTCGTCCGTTCGCCGGCATCATCTGCTTGATCTTGCAGCTGACGATCATCGGCTGGTTGCCGGCGGCCATCTGGTCGGTCTACGCCCTCAGCCAGTACAAGACCGATCAGAAGATCGAGAAGGCGTTGGCGACCCGGCGCTAGCGCCGGCGGAACAGGCTGAGGTCGAAGCGAGCCGGCTTGCCTTGCACCAAGTCGGCGAGGATCTCACCGACCACGGGCGCGAACTTGAAGCCGTGGCCCGAGCAAGGACTGGCGACCAACACCTCGCGCTGGTCCGGGTGGCGGTCGATCCAGAAGTGCTCGTCCGGCGTGTTGGTGTACAGGCACACCGACGACATGAGTGGCTGCCCGTCAGCGGCCGGCACGAACCTGCGCACAGCGGCCCGCAGGTCGTTGACGTCTTGCTCTGTGACTTCGCGCTGCACGGCGTCGACAGTGCTCGTCTGTCCGCCGTGGTGGAAGGCCAGCTTCACGCCGGCGCCCATGTCGGGCAAGCCGTAGAAGAACCGGTCGCCGTCGATCTGCCACAGGTGAACAGGGCAGCGCGCCGGGCCGAACGCCTCGGCATGCACGGCCGGCGACAGCCAGTGCAGCACCTGGCGCTCGACCTGAAACGGCAACCGCATGCCGGGCAGCAGCGAAGCGACCCAAGCGCCGGCGCTGATGATCAGCTGGCGTGCGCGGCAGCGGCGTTGGGCGGTGAAGACGCTCACACCACCGTCTTCCGCTTGCCAGCGGTCCACCGGTTCGTCGAAATGCAGCGTCGCGCCGTGTCGCTGCGCCTGATCGAGCTGAGCCGCCACGCAGGCCTCGGGCGCCAGCACGCCGGCGCGTGGCTCCCACACGCCCACCATGTCAGGCTCCGGATGCAGGACTGGAAAGCGCGCGTGGATCTCTGCCGACGACAGTACCTCGTGCGCCAGGCCGTGCAGCAGCGCGCTGCGAAGGGCGCCTTCGACCAGCACGCTGTCAGGCGCGCCGATCATCAGGCCACCGGTGGGCGACAGAAGCGGCGTGCCACTGAGTCGCTCCAGCTCGCGCCACTGCTCGAAGGCTCTTTGCACCATCGGCACATAGACCGGGTGCTCGAAGTAGGCCTCGCGGATGATCCGCGAATCGCCATGCGACGAGCCCATGGTGTGGGGCGGCGTGAAGCGGTCGAAGCCGACCACATCGACCCCGCGCCGCGCCAGCTCGAAAGCCGCCGCGCTGCCCATCGCCCCCAGGCCGACGATCGCGACGTCGTGTGTTCGTTCAATGCTCATGAGCCAAGCCTACCTCGCACGACGGCCTCGCGACGGCGTCCTGCTATCGACGCGCCGAGTAGTCCGCCCCCAGCTTGTTGCGGYCATCGCCGCCGCTGATCTGCCCCGGGGCGATGCGCCAGACCTTGCCGTTGCGCAGGTCGCCGATGACCAACGAATAGGTCGCGTCGTAGGCGTCGCTGGAAAAGGCCAGCAGATCTTCGTCGACCGGCGCGGGGTCGGAGTTGTCGCGGTCGCAGTCGTTCAGCGCTGGCACCTCGGCCTTGCCGGTGGCTTGGCCGATTGCGTGGCGCAGGATCTGGTCGTTGCCGGTGCCGGCCAGCGTGCGGGTGTAGAAGTAGGTCGAGTAGTCGCGCACGACCGGGTAGTACTCGTGTGCGCCGGTTGGCGGGGTCGAGAACTGCGTGGCCTTGCGGGTCTGCATGTCCATGCGCCAGATGCGCATCGCGTCGCCGGTGCCGGCGATGTAGAACAGGTACTTGCCCGAGGGCGTCAGGTACGGCATCGACTCTTCGGTCGTCCAGCCGTCGGAGGTGACCACGTCCCATGCGGTGATGCTGCGGCCGTCGGGTGCGAGCGTTCCGATGCGGATGTCGCCTTCGTGCTTGATGACGATGCCGCGGCCGTCGAAGGTGTATTTGGGGTCTTCGTTGCGCCCGCCGATCGCTGCGGTCAGGTTGGCCGGGGCCTGTTGCGAGCCGGGTACCCAACTGAAGACATGCCAGTTGCCGCCCTGGCGGCCCATGAAGACGATGCGCTGGCCGTCGGGTGAGAAGCGCGCGTTCATCGGGTCAGCGATGTTCCAGGCCGCGGTGTCCAGCCGGGTCAGCGTCTTCGCAGCGAAGTCGTAGAGGAACAGGCGCGAGCTGCCGTCGCCATAGGCCACGTACGAATGAAAGACCAGCCGGCCGGGCAGGGCCGGGAAGCTCGCCGCAGGCTCGAGCGGGTGTTGGGGCACGCAGCCGGTGGCGGCGGCCTGCGCTGGTGTGGCGAGGCTGGCCAGCAGCGCGGCCGACAGGGTCAGGGCGAGGGCAGTCGAGTGCATGTGCCGCATCGTAAGCAGCGTGCGTCGTTGCTTCGGTGCGGCATTGCAAGCAAACGAATCTGCCTCTAGGGACGGTCGCAGCTGCCTGTTCGCTGGCGCCTGGTCAGGCTGGTCGTTGTGCGTGCTTTCAGATCTTCGGCGTGATGCGTATCTGCGCCAGCGGCTTCGGGGCCGTGTGCTCGAGAGAGATCGTCTGACCGCCTTGTGAGGACAGTGCACCGAGTTTGCCGAGGTCGGCGAGAAAGCTTTGGGCCAGCGCTTGTTCTGCCGCTGAGTACTTGCTGACCGTCTTGGCCAGCGCCGCCCAGTGGCCCGAGCCGATGGTGGGGCACAGTGCCGCGCTGCCCGGCTGCATGACGCCGAGAAAGGTCCGCAGCCGGATGGTCTGGTGATTGGTCCACCCTGCGCCTGCTTGTGCGCCGGTCGGGTGAAAGCGGTCGATCAGCCGCTGCGCGGCCATGGCGCCGGCATTGCCCAGCGCGTCGATGGCGTCTTGCGGCATGTCGAGGTTCAGGCCGCCTTCGCTTTGCCGTTGGCTGATCTGCACGATCCGGTCCTTGAAGCCCGGGTAGGGGAACTGGATCTCGTCGCGCCAGTTCTGCATCGTGTTGACGATGCTGCCGAGGAACCCCACTAGGCCGCCAAAGGGCTGATCGTCCTGGGGCGCTGGCCAGTAGCGCAGTGCGCCCGAGTGGTTGCTGTTGGGCAAGAAGATGCGCCCGCCCTTGTTCTCCTTGGTCTCCACCTCGCTGATCGGAAAGTCAGGATGTTGCGGTTTCAGGTTGACTGCGAAGGTTGGGTGGCCCGGCAGCAAGGCATCGAACATGTGCAGCGGCATGTTGCTGCCGATGCCGCCGTCCGAGAACCAGATGCGCGTCGCGTCGAACACGGCGTCTGACGGTCGACCGGCGTCGATCTCTGCATCCATGCGCTTCTTCTCGCGTTGGTTGGCCTCACGCGAGAAGTCCACCGAGTACAGCGGCACGGCAGACAGCAGCACCGGAAAGCTCAGGCTCATGCGCACAGCCACGACCACCGGCAGGTCGGCGCCCCGTGGGAACGGCCGCAGCTTTCTCAAACCGGCACCTTCGCCGTTCTTGATGGTGGTGTCGGGCGCGTAGTCGTCGGGGCGCAGCTTGTGGTCGCCGGTCGGTTTCTCGGCCCGGCTGGCGGCGCTGTCGATCCAGTCCATCACGCGCTGAGGGAAGTAGTCCTTCAGCTCGTTCGGGTCGTAGTACAGGGTTGGCGTGCCTTCGCGGAAAGGGATGCCATAGATCATCTGCTGGCTGACCGCGCTGGTCATGACCTCGAGGTTCACGGCACCCGGTGCGCGGCGGTCACCGCCGTTCCAGAGGTCGCCGAAGGTCAGCGGATGAGCGCGGCCCGACACCCCGGCCAGATCATCGAAGTAATCCGTCAGCCAGTCGGTCAACCCCGGCAGCGCTTCGGTGGCACCCGCCGGCGCGGCCATGGTCCGGCCGCTGCAGATGCCATAGCGGTTGCGATGCAGCCCGCTCAACAGGCTGAGCGCAAACCGGGTACCGGTCACGACCAGCAACAGCGCCCAGGCCAGAAGGGCACCCACCAGCAGCGACAGGCCAACCCCGGCCAGCGCCCAACTCCACGGCACGCCGAACGCCACTTGGGGCCCGAGTACCAGCAGCAGGTACACACCCAACCAGCCGGCCACGAGGCGCCATTTGGCAGTCTGAGGCGCGACCGCGGTGCGCCAGGCCGCCAGCCCGACCAACACCAGGGCCACGAACGCCATCCCGAACGACGGCCACCAGGCGGTCGCGGGCGACAACGACCGGATGAGTGGGGCCAGCAAGGCCGCCGCAGCCAGCAGCAGCAACAGCACCAGGCCAGCATTCAGGCCCAGCATGCGAAGCAGCATGCCGACCACCGCCGCCAGTGGCTTCTTGTTCAACGCCTGCAGCAGCACAGCAAAGTGCGGCTGCAGGCTTGGGTGGGGCTGGAACAGGCTCAGCAGCCGAGAGCGCTTGCTCGGCTCGACCGGCCGGCCCAGCTCATTGGGCAGCTCGTTGAGCCGCTCGAAGGCGCCCGCGCGACCGTGTTGCCGTCCGAACTCGGCCGCAGCACAGGCGCCCGCGGCAATCGCACCGGCCGACGTGCCGCCGATGTTCCTGAACCGGTAGCGCTTCGACAGGTCGTGGATCAGCTTGGGGTAGATCACGCCGCTGGTGATGCCGCCTTTCATGACCAGGTCGCAGGCCTCTTGCGGCTCGCCGCCTGGGGCCGCGCCGGCATTCGTGTCGGAAGCAATGGGGCGTTCGGGGGTGGTGGACATCAAGCATCTCCCTGGCGGTCAACGGCAGGGTCGTACATCGGCCCCGCTCTCTGATCCGCCTACGAGCATGGCGCGCAACGGCCCAGCGAGCCATCCCCTCGACTGAGGGTGACATGGCCTGTGCAGCGTTTGGCTGCCTGTGAACTGGCCCAGGCAGCGTCAGAGCCGCACGCTGAGCTGCAGCAGCACCGAGCGCCCTGCCAACGGCATGTCGAACGGCAGCGACACATACGGCACGCCGTAGGTGCTGGGCTCGCGGGCGTCGGCGTTGAAGAGGTTGCGCACGGTCAGTGCCAGGGCCCATGAGCCGCCACCGGGCTCGGTGCGCAGGTTCAGGTCGACGGTGGTGTAGTCGGGCACCTTGGGTCGGGTGTCGTGGGCTTCGCGGCGGCGGTCGGCGACCCAGTTGGCCT
Source organism: Ideonella sp. P3_A4 (assembly GCF_056403075.1). Lineage (NCBI taxonomy): Bacteria > Pseudomonadati > Pseudomonadota > Betaproteobacteria > Burkholderiales > Sphaerotilaceae > Ideonella > Ideonella sp. P3_A4. Next base: position 5,827 of record NZ_JBFUGE010000155.1, read on the forward strand.
GCAGGGTGGCCAGCCAGTCGGCCGCCGGGCGCCAGTCGGCGCGCAGGTTGGCATGCTGGCGCGGCGCCAGGCCGGCGTCGAGGCCTGTGTCGCTGTCGACGGTGCGCTGGTAGCCATAGCTGCCGACGAGGTGCCAAGCGCGGCTGGGCTCCCACTGGGCCTCCAGCTCCACCCCCTGGCCGTCTTGTTGGCCCTGGTTCTGGAAGGTGATGGCGGTGTCCGTGCGGATGATGTCGCTCTGCTTGAAACGGTACAGGTTCAGCCCCAGGCGCGTGCGGGTGGCGGCTTGCCAGCTGACCGCGGCCTCGAGTGCGCGCAGCGTCTCGGGCTTGAGGTCGGGGTTGCCGATCGCCGCGGGGTTGTTGATCACGTACAGCTCGGTGTACGACGGCGCACGGAAGGCGCTGCCGTACATCAGCTTGGCCGTGATGTCGTAGGTCGCCTCCCAGACCAGTGCCAGGCGGGGGTGGGTGGTGCCGCCGAAATCCGAATAGCGGTCGTGGCGCAGGCCGGCGGTGAGCGACAGGTCGGGCGTCAGCGTCCACTCGTCTTGCACATAGGCGTGCACGACCTGGCGCTTGTGCGGCGTGGTGAAGGGGACCGTGTCGGTGACGTCGATCTCGTCTTCGAGCGAGCCGGTGCCGATCGGGCTGAAGTCGGGGTTGAAGTTCTTGGTCTCGCGGTTGCGGTACATGTCCAGGATCGCAAATCCAGTGCCCAGGCGAACACGGTGTTGCGCCCAGCCGGTGTAGACGGCGGTGGCCTCCAGCCGCAGGTGGCGTTCCCACTTGGCGGGGGCGCCGATCATGCCGTCTTCGAAGGTGCCCTTGCCGAGGTTGGTGCCGGCGGGGAACAGGAACAGGTGCGAGATCTCGTCGTAGTGCGACAGGTTGGCGCGGGCGGTCAGGTCCCAGGCCTTGTCTTCGCTCAGGTCGTGCCAGCTCAGGTCCAGGTCGACACGTTCGCTGGAACTGCGGCCCTTCGGGTCCAGCGCTTGCGCCACGCCAGTGCCCGAACCGAGGCCTGTGACGTGCTTGTAGCTGGTGCGAAGGCGCCAGGCGTCCATCGTGAAATCGAGTGCGCCGTCGAGGATCTTGTGTGCGTAGTTCGGAGGCCCGGGCGCCAGCGACACCGGTGGCACGCCGAAGGGCGCAAAGATGTTGTCGAGCCCGGTCTGGGCGTCGGCTTCCACGGTTGGGCGCGCACCATCGGTGCTGTTGAACGACAGGTAGCCCGCGACGTCGACCCCGCCCCAGCGGCTGCCGTGCAAGACCCAGGCACCGACGGTGTCGAACGAGCCACCATAACCACCCAACCGGGTGCCACCGATGTCGGCCGCGGTCTTGGTGATGATGTTGATCACGCCGGCGTAGGCGTCGGCGCCGTACAGCGCCGAGCCCGGGCCGCGGATGACCTCGATGCGGGCGATGTTCTCGACCGGCTGGCCGCCCCAGTTGATGCCGCGGTCGCCGGCGTAGATCTGGGTTCGGGGCATGCCGTTGATGAGCATCAGCACCTGCGGGTTGGTGATGCTGCCGCGGATGCCCCGCACCGTGTACATCGGCGTGAAAGCGAGCGTCGACCGCGCGACGTGCAGGCCGGGTACGGTTTCGAGCACCTCGTCCAGGTCGGTCGCGCCCATGGCCAGGATGTCTTCGGCCGTGATGACAGTCGCGATCGACGGTGCGCGCGCCACCGGCACACGCGAGCCCGTGGCAATGCTGACAAAGGATTTGTCGCCGAACGCCATCGAGAGCTCTTCTTCTTCGGTCGGGGCGGCGGCGCGGGTGCCGGGGCTCGTGCCCAGCAGCAGGCCGAGCACCAAGCCCGCGCTCCCCAGTGGGCTCAAGCGCGGCGATGACGAGAAGAGGCGGCGCAAGCAGTTTCCTCAGAGCGAGTAGCTCGCCTGCAGATAGAAGGCGCGCGGGGCCATTGGCAGGTCGTTGGGAATGGCGGTGCCCGGTGCGAGGCTGGGCTCACGCACGTCGGCGTTGAACAGGTTGCGCACCGTCAAGGCGAGGTCCCATTGGTGCTTGCGATGGATCGTGTGCAGCGCCAGATCCAGCGTGGTGAAGTCGGCGATCGGCGGGCGTGCATCGCCCATGGCGCGCTCGCGGTCGGCCACCCAATTGAGCTGTGAGCTGACGAGCCAGCCGCTGGTGAAGCTCCAGTCGGCGCGGGCAAACAGGTGGTGGTGCGGGGCGTAGCCTGCGTCGTGGTCGGTGGCCTTGTCGACCGAGCGCTGCCAAGCGTAGTTGCCGGCCAGCCGCAAGGTGCGGCTCAGCTCCGACACGACCTCCAGCTCCAGGCCATGCCCATCCTGGCTGCCGATGTTCTGCACCGTATTGGCCGGTGGCGGCACGGCGTTGGGAACGCCGCGGATGATGTCCTTCATCGCATACCGAAACAGGCTCAGGTTCACTTGCGTTCTGGCGTCCACCGTCCACGCGACGGCTGCTTCCAGGGTCTGGATCGTCTCGGGGTGCAGGTCGGGGTTGCCGCCCACCACCGGGTTGTTGACGCTGTACTGCTCGGTGAACGACGGCGCGCGAAAGGCCCGCCCGAAGAGCAGCTTGGCCGTGACGTTGTAGCTCGCATCCCAGACCAGCGCCAGGCGCGGGTTGGTGGTGCTGCCGGAATCGGAATAGCGGTCGGTGCGTACACCGGCGGTCAGCGTCCAGTCGGGGGCGAAGGCCCACTCGTCCTGGGCATAGAGGTAGTCGATCTTTCGCCGCTGCGGTTGCATGAACTTCAGCGTCGTGTCGGAGAAGTCGGTGACGTCTTCGAACGAGCCGGTGCCGATGCGGCTGAAGTTGGGGTTGAAGTTCTTGTACTCGGTCGTCTTGTACAGGTTCAGGTCATCGTGGCCCAGGCCGAAACGCAGGTGGTGGCCACTGAAGCCCGAGTAGGTGGCGAAGGCCGACAGCCTGATTTGCCGTTCCCACTTGTTGGGGCTGCCGATCAGGCCGTCGGTGAACACGTTGCCAGGCCCCAGCGTCGTGCCGGCTGGCAGCAGCACGAGGTCGGAGACGATGGTGTCGGCGTAGTACAGGACGCTCGCCGTCAGCCCCACGCCCCAGCCGGGTGCCAGCTGCGTTTCGGTCCACGAGAGATCGCTGGTGATGCGCTCACTGCGCCCCTTGCCGTGCGGGTCGAGTGCRGAGGCAATGCCGGCGCCGGTGCCCACGTTGTCGCGCAGCTTGTAGCCAAAGCGCCAGCGCCAGGCTTCGAGGGCCAGGTCCAGGTTGCCGTCGACCGCGTCATGCCCGGTGTTGACCGGGCCGGGGGCCAGCGTGACGGCGGGCTGGGCGCCGTCCTTCGTGATGATGCTTCTGAACCCGTCGGTTTGCCCCAGGCGCAGATAGGCGGCCACATCGACCGGCCCGAGCTTGCCGCCGTGCAGCACCCAGCTGTCCCAGGTGTGGAAAGAGCCGCCCCGCACGCCGACCTCTGTACCGGGCGCATCGGCCGCCGTCTTGGTGATGATGTTGATCACGCCGGAGTAGGCGTCGGCGCCGTACAGGGCCGAGCCCGGGCCGCGGATGATCTCGATGCGGGCGATGTGCTCGAGCGGATAGCCGGCCCACATGTTGCCCTTGTTGCCGACGAACATCGTCGTCATCGGCACGCCGTTCTGCAGCAGCAGCGTCTGCGGCATGAACTGGCTGTAGATGCCGCGGATCACGTAGAGCGAGCCGTAGACGTTGGCGGAGCGGGCTACGTGCAAGCCGGCCACCGATTCCATCACCTCGTCCAGGTCGATGGCTCCCATCGCGGCGATGTCCTGTGCGGTGATGACCGTGGCCACCGCCGGGGCCCGGCGCAGCGGTTGCCGGCTGCCGGTGGCGATGCTGACGCTGCCCTGGTCGCCATAAGCGAGCGCCAATTCCTCTTCGTCGGTCTGTGCTTGCGCGCCGAAGGGCGCAAGCAGCAGGCCGGGGGCCAGGGTCAAGGCACAGCACCACCAGGGTGTCATACATCGTTGCCGTTGCAGGTGCGACGTAGTCTATGCATTCGGGCCTCTTGCCGCTACCTCCTTTGGCGAGGAATGGAGGGACCGCGGTGTCACGCCCGGCGCCACGTCAAGTGCAACTGCTTGGCCAACACCGCCAGCAACTGGTCGTGGTCCACCGGCTTGGGCAGAAAGTCGACCGCGCCGGCGGCGAGGCCTTTGTCGCGGTCGGCCCGGGAGGCATTGGCCGAGACCAGCACCACCGGTGGGGCGCTGGCGCCAGCGTCCCGCAGCAGCCGGGACGTGGCCTCGAGCCCGTCCATCACCGGCATGCGCACGTCCATCAACAGCAGATCAGGCTGCACGAGTCGCACCTGGTCCAGCGCCTGTTGGCCGTCGGCCGCTTCGTGCACATCGAAACCAAGGCGTCGCAGCATCTCGCACAGCATCAGCCGGTTGGCCGCCACGTCGTCGGCGACGACGATGCGGCGCATCGGCCCGTCGTAGCCTCGCACGGCGGGCGTGGCGGCGGCCAGCGGGCCAGGGCTGTCGGCCAAGGGCAGCGTCAGCTCGAACCAGAACACGCTGCCGGTGCCCAGCTGGCTTTGCACCTGCACGTCGCCGCCCATCAGGCGCACCAGCTGGCGGCTGATGGCCAGGCCGAGGCCGGTGCCGGCCGCGCGCTGGTGAGACTCGCCGGCCTGCTCGAACGGCTGGAACAGGCGCTGCGCTGCCTCGGCACTGATGCCCACACCGCTGTCGCGCACTTCGAAGCGCAGCTTCGCGCCGCGGGCGACGGGCTCGACGTGGCGAGCGCTCAGCGTCACATGACCCTGGGGGGTGAACTTGACAGCGTTGCCGAGCAGGTTGATCAGCACCTGGCGCAGGCGCTTTTCGTCGCTCAGCACGTGGGTCGGCAAGCCTGGATCGGCGTCGATCACGAAGACCAGGCCTTTCTCTTCGGCTTTCACGCGCACGATGTCTGCCACGCTGCGCAGCAGGGCGGCCAGGTCGACCGGGCCATTCTCGATCACGGTCTTGCCGGCCTCGATGCGGGCCAGGTCGAGGATGTCGACGATCAGGGTCAGCAGGTGTTCGCCGCTGCTCTGGATGATGCCCAGGCCGGCTTGCTGGCGGCCGGTCAGGCCATCGTCCATGCGCAGGATCTGTGCGTAGCCCAGCACCGCGTTCAGCGGCGTGCGCAGCTCGTGGCTCATGCGGGCCAGGAACTCGCTCTTGGCAGCGCTGGCCACTTCGGCGCGCTCTTTGGCCACCTGCAACTCGGCAGTGCGCGACAGCACCGCGGCTTCGAGTTGGTCGCGGTGGCGCTGCAGCTCATCGCCGCGGGCGTTCTGCGCGTCGATCATGCGGTTGAAGGCGCGCGCCATCTGCTGGATGTCGCTCGGACCGCTGGGCACCGCATGCACGCCGGGCTCGCCGCGCTCGGCGCGGGCCATGGTGTTGGACAGCTCGGTCAACGGCCGCGTCAGCCGGCTGGCCAACCAGCGCAGCAGCACAACGAAGATGACGGCCAGCAGCAGCGAGATCGCCAGGTTGGTGAAGAAGACCTGCGCCAGCATGCGGTTCAGCGTGCCCTTGCCGAGCACGACGCGAACGTCGCCGAGCAGTTCGTCGCGGCTTTCGATGACCTCGAACGGCGTGGCGTCGCGCTGCGCCACCACCGGCGCGATGAAGTGCCAGGCGTCATCGGTCTCGGCGGCCAGCCGGGGCTCGCCCAGCGCCGGCCGACCGGCCAGGCTGGTGGTGCCGGCCCCAACGGCGCCTTGCGCGAGCAGCACCTGGCCGTCGGTGCTGCGCAGCTCGACACCGATCACGTCGGGGAAGGCCATCGTCGCGCGCACCGCTTCGGCGGCGTYCTCACGGGCCAGCGAAATCAGTGCCAGCGGAGCTTGGTTGGCCAGGCTTTGGGCCACGCGCTGGCCTTGTTCGACCAGCGTGGCGCGCACCTGGCGGCTGGCCATCCATGAGCTGACCAGCGACGACAACAGCGCCAGCAGCAAGATGCCGGCGGTCGCCGCCGCACTGAGCTGGCCGCGGAAGCTCGACGAGCGCCACTCCCGCGAGAGCATCGCGGGGTGCCAGGGGGAGCGCAGGAACCGCATCATGATTCGGGGTACAGCTTGGCGATGCGCTGGTCGCGCGGGTCGAGATCGAGGCCCAGGTGGGCCGCGGTGCGCTGGTTGGCGGCCAGCAGCACGTCGCGCAAGGGCAGCAGGCCGCGGGCCGGGCGTTTGGTGTTGGCCAGGCTGTCGAACGCCGATTGGGCCAGGCTGCGGCCCATGGCCGGGTTGTCGGGATAGAGCGCGAAGAGGGCACCGCGGCGCACATGCTGGGCGTTGCTGGAGATCACGGCGAAATTGCGGCGCCAGGCTTCTTGC
>NZ_JBFUGE010000156.1:0-12160 GCF_056403075.1 Ideonella sp. P3_A4
AACGAGACGATGTCGCGCTGGATGCGCACCACCGCGATCGACGCGGCGAGCTTGAACAGCCGCTCTTCCCACTGGAACTCGAACTCGCTGATCTGCTTGTGGATCTGGCGGGCCAGTGCGGTGCCGCCTTCCTCGTTCTGGTCTTCGCTGACGACTGCGAACTTGTCGCCGCCCAGGCGGGCGAAGAAGTCCGAGCGCTGCAAGGCCGCGCCGACCAGATCGGCGAACTGGCGCAGCAGCTCGTCGCCGGCCACGCAGCCGCAGGTCTCGTTGACGAGGCGGAACTGGTCGATGTCGATCATCAGGAACACCGCCGAGGTCGCCTGGCGCTGGATGCGGGCCAGTAGCTCGGAGACGTGGGCGTCGAGCGCGCCGCGGTTGTACTGCCGGGTCACGAAATCGTGCGTGGCCAGGTAGTTCAGGCGGTCCTGCATGTAGCGCCGCTCATTGATCTCGACCCGCAGTTGGCGGTTGGCCAGCGTCAGCTCGGCGGTGCGCTCGCGCACCCGCTCTTCGAGGCTGCGGTTCAGTTCGCGCAGGTCGCGCAGCAGCACCTGGCGTTCGATCTGGTGGCGCACCCGCGCCAGCACCTCGTCGGCATTGATCGGCTTGGTGATGTAGTCGCTGCCGCCAGCGCCGAAGCCGACGCTGATGTCATCGGTGCGGGCGGTGCAGAAAATGACCGGGATTTCGGCCAGTTCCATGTCGGCCTTCAGGCGGCGGCAGACCTCGAAGCCGTCCATGCCCGGCATCATCACGTCGAGCAGGATCAGGTCGGGGCGGCGGCGGGCCGCCAGCTCCAGCGCGCGGGGGCCGTTGGTGGCCACCATCAACTCACAGCCCATGCCGTCGAGCACGGCGCTCAGCACATCGATGTTCTCGGGCGTGTCGTCGACGATGAGGACGGTGAGCTTGATTCCGGTCACTGCTGAGCAATCAAGAGGTGCCGAAGAAAACCCAGTGTATGCCAGCGTGGCGGCGCCGGCTCAAGCTTTTCGGGCTTGTCCGGACGTGCGTTTGCCGCGGCTCAGACGTTTGTTGTGGGCTCGAGAAACTCGCGCACCGCGTCTTCCAGGCCCTGGAAGTCGTAGCGCTTGGCGGCGTCTTCCCAGGCGCGGCGGCGCGCGTTGCCCAGCATGCCAGGGGGCACGCGGGCGAGCAGGCTCTTGACCTGCGCCAGGTCACCACCGGCGGCGGCGGCCTGCAGGTCGATCAGGCGCTGGCGTGCCTCGTCGTCGAGCGGGGTCAGCGTTTCGGGCAAGGCGGTGGCCTCGCTGGCGGGACTGGGCGCTGCTGCCGCTGCCTGCTCGTCGAGGAAATGCGCACCGGCGTACTGCGCCAGCATGCGGTAGATGTCGCGGAAGGGGTAGGGCTTGGGCACGAAGTCCTGGAAGCCGATCTCGATGTAGAAGCGGCGCTCGTGCTCCAGGCTCGACGCGGTCACCGCCACCACCGGCAGCGCGGCGGTCTCGGGCGCCGAGCGCAGCGCGCGGATCATCTCGACGCCGTTCAGGCGCGGCATGCGGATGTCGCTGAACACGATGTCGAAGGGCTGGCTCTGGCAGGCCTCCAGTCMGGCCTGGCCGTCCTCGGCCTGCTGCACCTGGCAGCCCACGTCGTGCAGCAGCTTGACCAGCAGATCGCGGCTGTCGGGGTCGTCTTCGACCACCAGTGCGCGGCACGGCGTGGCCGGGTCCAGCCGGGCCAGTTGGACGTCGGCCAGGGCCATGCCCGGTTGGGCGTCCACCGCCGGCAGCGGCAGCGTGACGCGGGCGCGCGTGCCGACGCCAGGGGCGCTGGTCAGCGACAGCTCGCCGCCCATCGCGCGGGTGATGTCGCGAGACAGCACCAGGCCCAGGCCCGAGCCGCCTTTTTCGCGGCCGGCATCGCCCTGGCTGAAGGGCGTGAAGAGTTGCTCCAGCTCGGCGGCGCTCATGCCGGGCCCGCTGTCTTCGACCTCGACCCACAGCGCGCTGCCGTCGCGCCAGGCCTGCAGCCGGATGCGGCCGCTTTCGGTGAACTTCAGCGCGTTGCCCAGCAGGTTGATGACCACCTGGCCGATCTTGGTCCGGTCGCCATGCACCATCGACGGTGCCGGCAGGCCCGACAGGTCGGCCTCCCAGGCCAGGCCTTTGGCTGCCACCCGGCTGGCGAACAGGTGGTCGATGTCCTGCAACTCGCGTCGCAGGTCGAAGGTCTGCAGCACCAGGTTCAGCTTGCCGGATTCGATCTTGGCCAGGTCCAGCACGTCGTTGATCAGGCCCAGCAAGCGGTTGCCGGCCGACAGGATCACCTCCAGCCGCTGGTGTGCGGCTGCGGCCAAGCTGCGGTCGGCCAGCAGGATCTGCGTGAAGCCCAGCACCGCGTTCAGCGGGGTGCGGATCTCGTGGCTCATGTTCGCCAGGAACATCGACTTGGCGCGGTTCGCCGCCTCGGCGCGCTTCTGAGCCTCGCGCAGCTCGTCTTCCACCGCGCGCTGCCGGGTCACGTCGGTGATCAGGCTGGCCATGTACAGCGGGTGGCCGAGGTCGTCTTTCAGGACGAAGTGCGACTGGTCCAGCACGCGGGCCGGCCGGCCGTTGCGCGAGGCGATGCGCCATTCGCCCTCCCAGTGCCCGTGCTCCTTCAGCGCCGGCATCGCCTGGCTGACGAAGACCTTGCGGAAACGCCGGCCCGTGTAGTCCAGCAGATTGCGGTTGCTGGCCGGCGTCCAGTCGACATCGCCGGTCATCTGGCGCAAGGCCGGGTTGAGGTAGACCAGGCGGCCATTCAGTTCGGAAATGCCCAGGCCCTGGTGCGCGCTTTCGGCCAGCCAGCGGAACATCTGCAGCTGCTGCTCGGCGCGTTCGCGCTCGTTCACTTCTTCGCGTAGCGACTGGTTGCTGCGGGCCAGTTCGCGGGTTCGCTCCAGCACCTGGGATTCGAGCGCCTGCTGCTGGTCCCGCACCAACAGGTCGTGCCGCTTGCGCGCGACCATGAAGCCGGTGAGCAACGCGGTGAAGGTCAAGCCCGAGGCCAGCACCGCCAGCTGCAGCCAGCCAGGCTTGGGTGCCAGCTGGGCCCACGCGGGCTGCATCTGCAGCATCCAGCGCCTGTCGGCCACGTGCAGCGCGACCTCATGGTGGATGCCGCTGTTCAGTTGCGGCAACACGCGTTCGCGTTCCGCCTGGTCGCGTATCGCCAGCGCTTCGCCGGCCGGCCATTCCAGCGCATGGGCGGCTGGCGCGTCCGGGTCGTACAGCAGCAGGTGGTGGCCGTCGATGTCCATCTGCGTCACTGCAGCGCGCAGCAGCTGGCCCACGTCGATGGTGGCTGAGACCATGCCGCGCAGGTTCTGCGGGGCCATCAGCAGCCCGTGCGAAGTCAGGCCTGGCAGCGGCGCATACAGCACCTGCACGAGGTCGCTCGTCGCCGTCTGTGCCACCGAATGCAGGGGCAGTGATGCGGCGATGCCGCCGCTCTCGCGCGCCTTGTCGATGGCCGCGCCGCGTTGCGGATCGGCCAGGTGGTCGATGCCGAGCAAGGCCTCCCGGCCCGCTTCCGGTGCCGTCCACTGGACCGGGAAGTACTCGGGCCGCAGCCCTGCGGAGATGACGGTGTCGCGCGGACTGACCTCGCGCAGCGCGAGGTCGCCGTTGCGGGCTTCGAACGAATCGCGGTCGACCAGGCTGACGCGTGGCAGGTAGGCGAAATGCTGCTGCCAGGGGCTGCGCTCCAGCATCGGGCCGGAGACGGCGCGGAACTCGTCGGGCAGCAACTCGACCTTGTAGTACATGCGCTGCAGGATCTCGAGGTCCCGCTCGGCCATGTCGATGTGGTTCTGCAGCGCCATCGCCARCCGCGTGCCATCGGAGCGGAAGCGCTCGATGTGCACGTCGCGCTCCATCACCCCGACCGACAGCGTGGCAAACAGCGTCAGGCCCAGGCCCAGGCAGATGATCGGGAAGGCCTGCGCAGCCACCCGCCGGCCTTGAAACGCCGGGTGCAGCAGCAGCAGGGCCGGTGGCGCGACGAGCAGGATGCCGGCGACATCGCCGACCCACCAGGTCAGCAAACCGAAGAAAACATCCTTCGGCGCCATCACGCCGAAAGCGTACAGGGTGGCCTGACCGATGAGGGCCGAAATCAGGCAGCACGCGCCGGCCGCCAGCGCGAAATGCAAGGTCTGCCGGACCGGCGCGGTTTCCAGTTTGGCGGGCACGTCGCGCATCAGTTGCGCCGCCAGCGCCGCCTGCAGCAGCGAGCCGCTGGCCAGCAGCGTCGCGCCCAGCAGGGCAGTGGCGCCGTAGCCCAGTTGCGGGCCGAAGAAGTCTGAAAAATGGGTGGTGACTGCGCCCAGCATCAGGCCTGGAAAGGCGCGCGTGCCGCACAGCAACAGCGCGGCGACGGCAATGCCCGAGGGCGGCCAGATGGCGGTGATGTGCAGCGGCCCGATGGCCAACAACATGCCCAGGTGGGCCGTCACGTAGTAGGCCAAGGCCAGGCCGATGTTGAGCACCAGCAGGCGGAGACCGGGCGAGAGCGAAGGAAGCAGGCGTTCGATCATCCAGGCGGCGGGCCGTGACAAAGCCCGCGCGAACGATGATAGACGCGGCAGGCGGCAGCCGCGCCTTCGGGCTTACGCGGCTGCCTGGCCCAATCGAGCCAGCCGTGCCAGCCAGGCTTTCGCGGCGGAGGCCTTCATCGCTCCGACGCCGCCGATCAAGGTGTGCTCGATCGGTGCGATGCCGACGAATCCGAGAATATTGCGCTCCAGCGACTTGACGCTGTGGGCGCGGAAATACCAGCGGTACAACAGCGCCGGCATGCCCATCGTGACGACGATGCGCGCCGAGCGGCCGGCCAGGCCCTTGTGGGCAAAGGGATTCGACCCTTCGGCCTTGAACGCAAAGCCGGGCCGCGCGACCTGTTCCAGAAAGCCCTTGACCAGGGCCGGCATGTCGCCTAACCAGAGCGGGAACAGCAGCACCAGGTGGTTGGCCCAGGCGATGTCGGCTTGGGCGGGCATCAAGTTTGCCGGGGGCTGCCCATGCTCCCAATCTGCCTGACTGCGCAGCAGTGTGAAGTCCAACGTCGCGATGTCCAGCGTGCGCACTTCATGGCCGGCGGCCGCGGCGCCGTCGGCGTAGGCGGCGGCGAGCGCGTGGCAGAAGTGGTTGCCGCCCGCATCCGGGTGGCCCTGGATGATCAGGATGTGGCGAGGCATGGGGAGCGTCAGCCGGAGGCCGTGGTGGTGGAGGTCGAGCCACTATCGCCGGGCGCTGCGGCGCCGGGCTTGACGGCCGACAAGGATGGAGCCGCTGCCGGGCTCCGTTCGCGGGGGAGCGGCTACATTGCCGGCGTGTCTACCTTCTGCTCTCACTACATCGGGTCGTACACGTTGGCGCTTCTCGCGGCCAGCGCGGCGGCATTCTCGTGTGGCGCGGCGCGAGCCGACGACCCCACCGTGCCGGCCGAGGTCGCCGAAGCCGCCGAAACGGCGCGCAGCACGGTGCGCTCGTTCAGCATCTGGCTGGCGCGCGGCGTCGACAGCTGGTTCGGCGACCGCCCCTTCGAAGCTGGCGGCGGCAAGGTGACCGACGGCCGCTTGAGCACGGCATTGCTACTGCGCCAACACGACAATCCGGACTTCGACGTGCGCTTCAACGCACGTTTTCGGCTGCCGAACGTCGAGGAACGGCTGTACGCCTTCGTCGGCCGCGACGACAGGCGCGACGTGATCACCGACACGCCGGGCGCGTTTTCGCGCCAGGACCGCCTGCTCGACGACTCCCGCGACCGCGACTTCTTCGCCGGCCTCGGGCGCTCGTTGAACGATGCGATCGACCTCCGGGTCGGCTTTCGCGGCGGGCTGAACCCGTTCGCGCAGGCCCGCTACCGCAACCAGTGGCTGATCACCCCGAACGACCTGGCCGACTTCAGGCAGACGGTGTTCTGGTCGTTCGAAGACCGCTTCGGCTCGACCACGGCGTTCTCGTACGAGCACGCCTTCACGCCGGACCTGGCCGCGCGCTGGCTCAACTCAGCGACGATCACCCAGGAGTCGGAGCACTTCGAGTGGTCGACCCTGCTGGGGGCTTACAAGTCCTTCGGTGACCAGCGGGTGCTGGCGCTCGAAACCCTGGCCAACGGCGAAACAGGCTCGGGCGTCGGCCTCAGCGACTACGGGGTGCAGGTCCGCTGGGAGCAGCCGGTCTACGAAGACTGGCTGCTCGGCGGCGTCCTCCTCGGCCATTTCTGGCCGCGCGAAGATGAGGACAGCCCGCGCATGCGGGCCTGGGCGGTGGGCGTCAGCCTGAAGATGCGGTTTTGACGTGCCCCCAGGTCCGGGCTGCGCCCAGCCTGCCTTGCAGGCCGCGCCGAGCCAGAGGCTCGGCCCCTCGYTAGGCACGAACAGTCCTCAGGACTGTTCATGTCCGAGCGAGGCCCCCCGCGGGGGATCAAGAAACTCGGGAGCGGCCCTTCGTTTCTTGAGCGCCCCCGCCGCCAGTCGCGCTTTGCGCGCTGAGCCTGGCAGTCAGTCAGCACCGCCCGACAACCGATCCGCCACCGCCGCCCGGACTGGGAATGCAGGCGAGATGCCCTCGGGGTCGAGGTTCTGGTACGGATCAGCATCTCTCAGTCGAATGAGGGTGTCTCTCAAGCCCACATCCGTGGCGGCAAGGTGAGCGGCTGCGCCGACCGCTGCAAGGCGAATGTTGAAGTCGGGGTGCGCCAAGCCGCTGAGCACGATGCGACGGATGGCATGCCGATGCTCGACCGGCATCTGCTCATGTTGTTCAGCCAGCAGCAACTCCAGCGATTGGAGAACACCGGCCTGCGCGGGCTCGAACGTGCTGTCAAAAGCTCCGGCCAGCGTGGGGACTGCCGCTGCCCCAAACAGGGCCACACCTCGTTGCGCCATGAACCCGGTGGACAGGGCGCCGCCGAGTGCGGGCAGGGCCCTGGCGTCCCGCAGATTCGCCACAACGCCGGTCAATGCCGCGTAGTACTCGCTCCTGTCTTCCGAAACAAGGGCTTTCTCGATCAGGACCTCATGGTTTTCAAGATCGAGCATCGAGATCAGCCGGGCCCGAATGCCATCGGCCGCTTCTGACTCGACGACACCGAGAATGTCGCCAACTCGACCGGCGCGAAACCGAAGGGTCTCTGCGCCGCCGACGGCGTCGAGCAACCGGCTCAGCATGGCGGACCGAAGTTGCCAGTCAGGTGAGTCGAAGCCGGATGGGTCGAAGAGTTCGAGCTTGGCCGCGACGCCCCGCATGTCGAAGCTTTTCTCGACCGGCCGGGTTGTCGAATATCCCCCGGAGTGGCTGCGCCAGTCCGCATGGTGGCAGGCATAGCCGCAGGGGCCATTCGTCGGCTCTCGCCAATCGGCGTGCGCCCGGCCCGCCGCGTAGTACATGTTCCACCACTCTGAGGTGCTGCCGCTGCGATTGTCCAGATCCGCAGCGTCGCCATACATGTGGCGGCTTTGGGTTGCCCCGCCGATGCGCTTGTTGCGTGCGGGGTTGCGKTAGACGCTGTTGGTGTAGCGCGGGCCACCATATTCATAGCGCCATCGGTCAATGCCATAGCCCGTCGACTTCGCGGCGACAAACGGCGACCTGAGCAAGGCCCAGGAATAGTCGCCCGTTTCGAGCTCGGAAAAGGCGAAGTATTCAGTGCGCTTGCTGCTCGTGAAATTCGAGCAGGTGGGATGCAGGCTGACGCCGTAGGTGACGTATTCCTGAATCAAGGCATCACGCGAGTCACCACAAGCCGCATGGGCTGCTGCACACGCGAGCGCGACCGTTGTACCCAGTGCACCACGACAAAAACGTTTCATGAATGACACTCCTCATGGTTTTACGGATTCACGCCGCCGCAGGTGTTCACCGCTCCACGCGCTCAATATCCATACCAAAGAGAAAGCTGGGTTGTCTGGGCGAAACGGATCCGGCATTCACCCCATGGCAGCGTGGCGCATCGTAGGTTTTTCCTATTGCAGCGCACACTTACGAGAAGTCGTATCGGAAATACGCCAAGCGTCCGCGCGGCCATCCTTTGGGACCTCGACGCTGGGCGCGATGAATGGCTGCCCACATAACCCGTTACGGTGTTTGACAATCCTCGCCCGTTGCGGGGGCCTCGCGCAACGGGCCCCTTTCTTGTCGTGGCCCCAGCCGTGGGGCAGGTTGATGACGCCGGGCATCATGTCGGCGCTGATCGCGACCGGCGCAGTGACCGTGCGTGACCTGCAGCGGCCCGATCGCCAGTGCGGTGCCCAGCAGGGCCGTCAGGTAGCGGGCCAGCGCCAAGCCGGCGTTCAACGCCAGCAGGCGAACCAGGGGGCGGCGAGGACGCGAGAAAGCGGTCGATCGTCACGGGCTCGCCAACGATGATAGATCGCAGTGACACGCGACAACTTGGTACCTATACTGCTTCATCGAAGGGGCTCCATCCAACGGAAGGGGCGAGGATGCACAACATCTCGGAGCTGGTTGACCACGACCTGCCACTCTTGAAGCGACTCACCGATGCGCCACGTTGGCAGCGCGTATCCGATCGATCAGCGTTCATCCCGCGGTGCGCTGGGCGCCGCACGAGCGACCAAGAGAAGGAGATCGTCATGAGAGCGCGCCGAACCGTCTTCGCTTTGTCCTTGGCACTCGCTGCCGCATCTGGTGCATGGGCCGCCGATGCCGCGACGGGCCCGACCAAGGAGGACATGAAGTGGCTGCTGCCGAAGGCACCGCCAGCGCCGCCCGACAACCAGCCCACGCCCGCGCGCATCGAGCTTGGCAAGCAGCTGTTCTTCGACCCCCGCCTGTCGTCCGAGCGCAACCTCTCCTGCGCGAGTTGCCACAGCCCGCTATTCGGTTGGTCCGACGGCTTGCCCACCGCCAAGGGCTTCAAGAGCAAGATCCTCGGCCGCGCCTCGCCCACCGTGGTCAATTCCGGCTACACCGGCTTGCAGATGTGGGACGGTCGCCGCGCTTCGCTCGAGGACCAGGCGATGGGCCCGATGGAATCGATGGACGAGATGGCGATGAACCTCGATTCGCTGTTCAAGTGGCTGAACAGCAGCCCGGCCTACAAGGCTGCTTTCGAAAAGGCCTATCCGGGCGAGCCGATCGACAAGACCACGACCTCGAAGGCGATCGCGGCCTTCGAGCGCACGATCATCAGCCGTGAGTCGCCCTTTGACCGCTGGCTGCAAGGCGACAAGAAGGCGATGACGGCCCAGCAGGTGCACGGCTTCCGCCTGTTCACCGATCCGAACAAGGGCAACTGCGCGGCCTGCCACTCCGGGCCGAACTTCACCGACGGTGGCTTCCACAACATCGGCCTGGCTTCGTACGGCAATGCCAATCCGGACGTCGGCCGCTTCGCAATCAAGCCCCTGCCTTCGCTGAAGGGCGCGTTCAAGACGCCGACAGTGCGCGACATCGCGCTCACCGCGCCGTACTTCCATGATGGCTCCGCGCTGACCTTGACCGAGGTGGTGGAGCACTACAACAAGGGCGGCGTCGCCAAGGACGACCTGTCGCCCAACATCAAGCCGCTGAACCTGTCGCAAGGCGAGATCAAGGACATCGTGTTGTTCATGGAAGCGCTGACCACGCCGACCAAGTCCTTCGTCCTGCCGCAGTTGCCGGCGAACTGAGGGCGCGATGCTGATTGGACGGCCGGCCGACATTCGCCCCAGCGACATCACGCCAGAGGCCGTCCATCAGGCCCGACGCCGCTTCCTGCGGCAAGGCGCGGTTGCGCTGGGCGCCGCCGCGGCGGCGCCCTGGGGGCGCGCCGAGACCGAGTCACCCAACAGCTGGGAAGAGATCACCAGCTACAACAACTTCTACGAGTACTCGCCCGACAAGCGCGCCGTGGCGGCGCTGGCGCAAAACCTGAATCCGCATCCGTGGAGCGTCTCGATCGAGGGTGAGGTGGCCCGCCCGCGCACGCTCGACATCGACCAGCTGGTGCGCGAATTCAGGCCGCAGCAGCGCATCTACCGGCTGCGCTGTGTCGAAGGTTGGTCGATGGTGATCCCGTGGGACGGCATCCCGCTGGCCGACCTGCTGAACCAGGCGCAACCGACCTCTCGTGCACGCTACGTCAAGTTCGTCAGCCTGCTGGACCCTGCGCGCATGTACGGCCAGCGGCGGCCGACACTGCCTTGGCCCTACACCGAAGGGCTGACGATCGCCGAGGCGATGCACCCGTTGACGTTGCTGGCCACCGGCCTGTACGGCAAGCCCATGCCGAACCAGAACGGCGCGCCGCTGCGACTGGTCGTGCCGTGGAAGTACGGCTACAAGAGCATCAAGTCGATCGTCGCGATCCGGCTCGAGGAGCACCTGCCGGCCACCACCTGGCCGCAAGTCGCGCCCGGCGACTACGGCTTCTACGCCAACGTCAACCCCCGCGTCGCGCTGGCGCGTGGCACCCAGTCGCGCGAGAACCGCGTCGGCGAGCTGCGCAAGCGCGAGACGCTGTTGTTCAACGGGTATGCCGACCAGGTGGCGCAGTTGTATGCCGGGCTGGATATCGACAAGCTTTTATAGCCTGCTCGTGTTGCCGGCGGTGATCGTCGGCATCGAGGCCTGGCGCGGCACGCTGGGCACCAACCCGTTGGAGCGCCTGATCCGCGAACCAGGCCACTGGGCGCTGGTGTTCCTGCTCTGCTCACTGGCCATCACGCCGCTGCGTCACGCCGGCGTGCGCGTGGCGCAGCTTCTGGCCCTGCACCAGGGCCGGCGCTTGGCGGACTGGAACCGGATCGTGCGCCTGCGCCGGCCGCTGGGCCTTGCGTGCTTCGGCTACGCGCTCACCCACCTGGTCTTGTACGTGACGCTCGACCTCGGCCTCGATCCGGGCGAGTTCGTCGACGATGTGCGCCACAAACCTTTCGTGCTCGCCGGCCTGACCTGCTTCATGCTGCTGCTGCCACTGGCGGTGACATCCACCGACGCCTGGATGCGCCGCCTCAAGCGCAACTGGAAGCGCCTGCACTGGCTGGTCTATCCGGCCGGCGTCGCCGCCCTGCTGCACTTCGTCTGGCTGTCAAAACCCGGCGTGACAGCGCCCTACGGCTATGTTGCCGTGCTGATCGCGCTGCTGAGCTATCGCCTGGCCGTGCGTTGGTGGCCCGGTGGCGCGCACGTGCCAATCACGGACGACGAAGTGCCGGAGCGAACGGCGAGCCCGCGCTAGCGGCTCATGCAGGCCCGGCGCGCAGCCGAGCCGCGGCCGCGTCGATCGAGGCCTTCAGATCGTCGTAGCCGTGGTGGGCCTTGAACTGCGGGAACTCACGGGCGATGGTCTCGGGCGGGTGGATCAGGAAGCCCGCGTCGGCCGCGCCCAGCATGCCGGTGTCGTTGTACGAATCGCCGGCAGCCATGACCTGGAAGTTCAGGCTCTTCAGCGCGTTGACCGCATGGCGCTTCTGGTCAGGCTGGCGCAGCTTGTAGTCGCGCACGAAGCCTTCGTCGTCAACCAGCAGCCGGTGGCAGAACAGCGTCGGCCGGCCGAGCTGGCGCATCAGCGGGTCGGCGAATTCGTAGAAGGTGTCCGACAGGATGATGACCTGGAATTTTTCGCGCAGGCCGTCGAGAAACTCGCGGGCGCCCGGCAGCGGGCTCATGCCGGCGATCACGGCCTGGATGTCTGCCAGTTTCAGTTTGTGCTGCTCGAGCAGCCCGATGCGAAAGCGCATCAGCTTGTCGTAGTCCGGCTCTTCGCGCGTGGTGCGCGAGAACTCGGCGATGCCGGTGCGTTGGGAAAACTCGATCCAGATCTCGGGGACCAGCACGCCTTCGAGATCGAGGCAGACGACTTGCATGAACGGGCTCGCTCCGGTGGTTAGACCGGAGTGATGCTAACTGCCGACGATGAAGCTCAGCTGACGACGGCTGCGCTGACTCTGACTGCCACGCCCGACAGCACGGCATTGCCGGAGAGCGGATCCCGCAGTTGATCGTCCAGCACCTCGTTCAGGTTCGCACCCGGCCGCTCGGCGGCCACGCGCAACTGCGCGCCGGCCTTGTTGTGCCCCCAGCCGTGCGGCAGGCTGATCACGCCAGGCATCATGTCGGCGCTGATGACCACTGGCGCGGTGACCGTGCGCTCGACGCTGCCGTCGCCCGCGCTGATCTGTGCGAGCGCGCCATCGGCC
>NZ_JBFUGE010000157.1:0-12113 GCF_056403075.1 Ideonella sp. P3_A4
AGCCTGAGCTGAGCGCCGCCGTGCGAGGCCGCAGCCTTGGCCTGGGTGCGCACATCAGCGACACCTGGCGCCTGGCCGACAGCACCCACCTCACCGCGACGCTGCGCTACAACGAGGCGCAGGTGGCCAACACGCTGACGCAGATCGACGAAGACACCGGCCAGCCCACGGCACAACCCGAAGAACGCTTTCGCTACCGCAGCTGGAACCCTGCGCTGGGTATCGCGCAACGGCTGGCGCCACGCACCACCGTCTTCGCCAACATGGCTCGCAACACCCGTGTGCCGACGGTGATCGAGCTGGGCTGCGCCGATCCCGAGCAAGCGTGCCGCCTGCCCGCTGGCTTGCAAGCCGACCCCTACCTGAAGCCCGTGCGATCGACCACGCTGGAGGCCGGCATGCGCTTAAGCCAAGACGCCGACAACGGCGGCTCGTTCACGCTCTACCGCACCGACAACCGCGACGACATCGTGTTCTCCAGCGTCAGCCTCAACGGCAACCTGGGCTACTTTCTCAACGTGGCCGGGACCCGCCATCAGGGCCTGGACGCTGAATGGCACGGCCACCAAGGTCCATGGACTTGGGCTGCCACCTACAGCCGCCTGGACGCCAGCTACCAATTCGCCGGTGCACTGCGTGAAGGCGATCGCAACGTGCGCATCACGCCCGGCACCCGCATCGCCGGCCTGCCGCGCCAGACGCTGAAACTGGCGCTGGACTGGCAAGGCTCACCCGGCTTCAACATCGGCGCCGACCTGCAAGCCGTCTCACGCCGCGTCACCGCCGGCAACGAAGACGGCCGACTGGCCGACGACAGCACACGGCACGTCGACGTTAGCCTGCCGGGCTACGCACTGCTGAACCTGCGCGCCAGCTGGAAATCCGCATCGGGGTGGGAATGGTTCGGCCGCATCGGCAATGTGTTCGACCACCGCGCCGCCAGCTACGGTGCCTTGGCCGAGACGCTGTTCGATGCGCGCGGCCAGTACACCGGCGAAGGCCGAGATGCGCTGTTCATCGGCCCAACCGCACCACGCAGCTTCAGCATCGGGTTCAGGATTCGAAGTTGAGGTTCCTTGTTGCCCTGGATGCCACCCAGCGGTCCAGGCAGGTGGCTCGGGGTGCGTTCAGAGAGCCTTCATTCGCGGTCGCCCCAACCGACCCAGCATGTTCCCGGTGCCAATCGAGAGGCCGCAGCAAGCGCAACCCGGTTCCCCGCGAGCAGGCCCGGCGAACGTGCCCCGAGTCGCCTGCCACGCGCAATCCTTGCCATGCAGAGCATTCAAATCTTTCGCCATGCAGCGCACCACCCACCCGCTGAGATCTGCTTGCGACCAAACATCGAGCACCCCGCCCAGGCATCGCCCGACTGGCCCTGCCAGAAACCGCAGTTGGCGCAATGCTGCTCAGGCGAATGCGTCGCAAACTTCTTGCCATCGACCTGCTTGGTGTCGTGCCGATAGCCGAGCGCCACCGCACCTTCATCAGCCTCGTCGACGCGCGCGGGTGCCGCCCTGGCGGCGTCACCTGTCAGTGCCGCACCGGCACAAGCAATGTGGATGACGGCACGGCGCCGGGTCAGTGGGTCGTTCATGAAAACCTCCGACAAAAAATGGGCGGCCACCTGCGGCCGCCCCTTGCACACGATGGGCCTACTTCGGCAGCTTGAAGACCCAGACCATGCCGCCCTGCTCGAGGTAGTTCACCTTCTTGGCGACGTCACCGCCCCACAGCGGCACCGCACCGCCCCAGCCCGACACCACGCCGATGTACTGCGCGCCGTTCTGTTCCCAGGTGACCGGGGGCGCGACCACGCCGGAGCCAGTCYGGAATTCCCAGACGACCTTGCCCGTCTTCGCATCGGCGGCCTTCAGGTAGCCCTCGGGCGTGCCCCAGAAAACGAGGTTGCCGCCGGTCGTCAACACACCGCCCCACAGCGGCGCGTTGTTCTTCACCTCCCAGACGATCTTGCCGGTCTTCGGGTCCATCGCTCGCAATGCGCCGATGTAGTCGTCGTTGATCGTGCGGATCGTGAAGCCCGCGCCCAGGTAGGCCGCGCCCTTCTTGTAGGCGATGGGCTCGTTCCAGATCTCCATGCCCCACTCGTTGGCCGGCACGTAGAAGAGCTTGGTGTCGGGCGAATAGGCCATCGGCATCTGGTTCTTGCCACCGAGGAACGACGGTGCAGAAAACACCGACGCGCCCTTCTTGCCGTCACCCGCCGTTGGGTCACCGGGGCGCCCCTCGGGGACGAAATCGGGCCGGCCCGTCTTCAGGTCGATGCCCGTGGCCCAGGTGATTTTCTTGACGAAAGGGAAGGCGTTCTCGAGGTGGCCCGAGTTCGCGTCGATCACGTAGAAGAAACCATTGCGGTCGGCCTTGCCGCCCAGGCGCTTGCCACCCTCGTCGTAGGTGACGAATTCGTTGACGCCATCGAAGTCCCAGCCATCGTTCGGCGTGCCCTGGTAGTGCCACTTGATCTGGCCGGTCTTCACGTCGATGGCCAGCGTCGAGCACGAGAACAGGTTGTCGCCCTTGCGCAGGTGGCTGTTCCACGGCGCCGGGTTGCCGGTGCCGAAGTAGGCCAGGCCGGTCTTCGCGTCGAAGGTGCCGCCCAGCCAGGTGGCAGCGCCACCGGTCTTCCACAGGTCACCCGGCCAGCTCTTGTTGGTCGTGCCCGAGATGCCGTTCTCGGTCTTGTTGCCGTTGGCGTCGTAGGCGTAGCCCATGTGGCCTTCAACGGTCGGGCGCGTCCACACGAGGCGGCCGGTCTTTGCGTCGCGTGCCTCCACCCGGCCGACGACACCGAACTCGCCGCCCGACACGCCGGTCAGGATCAAGCCATTGGCGATGATGGGCGCGGCGGTGTTCGAGTAGCCGGCCTGGTAGTCGTCGATCTTCTCTTTCCAGACCAGCTCGCCGCTGTCCTGGTTCAGCGCAACGAGCTGCGCATCGAGCGTGCTGAAGATCACCAGGTTGTCGTACAGCGCCGCGCCGCGGTTCACCACGTCGCAGCAGGGCATGATGCCCTCGGGCAAGCGGTGCTCGTACTTCCACAGCTTCTTGCCGGTGGCCGCGTCGAGCGCAAAGATGCGCGAGTACGACGCGGTGACGAACATCTTGCCGTTGTAGATCAGCGGCTGGCTCTCTTGCCCGCGTTGCTTCTCGCCGCCGAACGAGAACGCCCACACCGGCGTCAGCTTGGCGACGTTGGCGGTGTTCACCTGCTTCAGCGGCGAATAGCGTTGGCCGTCGGTGGACAGCCCCCAGGACAGCACGTTCTTGCCGGTCTTGGCATCGTTCTGGATCATCTGGTCGGACACCGCGGCGTTGGCGGCGGCGGACGCGCAGGCAAGCGCAGCCCATGAAATGGCGCGAAGGGCGGGAAGGCGCATGGTCGTTGTCTCCTGTTGCGACGAAGGGGTGCGCCCTGGCTGCGGCTGGGCAGCCGCCCGAGCGGCGCGCCTGGTCTTTGCGCAAAGTGCGTGCCACGCGGTGCCGCCACTCGCACAGCCGCAATTGCGGCGACACCGGCCGCGCTGCATGCGGGTCAACCCTGTTCTTGTTGCGTCGCCGCGGGCCACGGTGTGACAGCCTGGTGCAACTGCGCCGCGCCGCGCTGTAGCAACTCATCCGCAAACAGGATGACGCCGCGCCGTCGCCGGCATGGACAGCGGTGCCCGCCGTGGCGCATGCTGCGCGGTGGTGTGCAAGTCACGGCACCGGCCCCCACGGGCGCAAGGAGCGGCCATGAGCATCCAGATCGAATACACGCCGGCAGGCGACCTGCTCATTCGTTGCGGCAACGAGTCGATAGTGTGGGCACAGGCCACTGCGCCGCAAGCCACCGGCGCGGGTGGGTCGCCCGCGGCTGCGCCGGCCGTGCCCGCCGCGCCACCGGCACCCGCCACCACGGCCGACCCGCACGCGCCCACGCCACCGATCGCGCCGCCCCCCAAGCCGCCGAAGATCGGCTACCCGCCGCCGCTGCCCGGGGTGATGACCATCGTCTCCCGGCGCTCCGGCGGCCTCACGAACCGCTACCCCTGGTTCGCGGCCGACTGGCCCACGGATCCTGCGCTCGAGTTGCCGCTGGCCCAGTTGCAGAACACGACGCTGGCCAGCCTGCGGGCCCAGGTGCAGACGATGGTCGCCCGCGCCCCGGGGACTGGCAGCGGCCGCTGTCTGACCGTGACTGTGCTGCCTTCGCTGTTGCACACGCCGCTGGACATCAGCCAGCTGCAGCAACTGGCCGACGACCCGCAGCTGGGGCTGGAGGGGGTGCGGCTGCACTTCGGCCTGCAGGGCGACCCCGTCCGTCGCTGAGGTGCCGGCGCGATGGCCCTGCCCGACCCTTATGCCACCGCGAAGGGCAACCTGCGCGACAACGTCAAGGTCCTGCTGACGGCGATCGCCGGCGTGGCCAGCCTGCTGCTGGCTGGCACGCCCTTCGCGGGCTTTGGCGGCCTGCCGCCGGGCTGGCGCCTGCTCATCGCGGTGATCGGCCTGGTCGTCGCGGTCTGGCTGCTGGCGCACACGATGTGGCTGCTGCTGGAGACCTTGAAGCCCGAACTCGTGAGCTACCAGGTCTTGCGCGACGGCTTCGACGTCACGACCATCGCCGACGCCACCGAGCGCGCCGAAGTCGAGGACCTGCGCAAGGTCTTCGACGGCCAGCGCGGCGTGCTGTTGCCCGGCGGCCTGACCAGCCCCAACGTCGAGGCGTTGGAGGCCTACGTCAAGGCCCTGTCGGACGCCCTGCCCGCGTCACCGACCACTGCCGACCTGGTCGACTACGAGCGCTACTACAACGCATTGAACGGCATCAGCCACTGGGCTGCCTTCGTGCGTTTCCAGCGGCGCGTGGCCAGCGCGATGCGCAAGGCCTTTCGCACGGCGTTCGTGGCCATGGCCGGCGTGCTGATCTTCGCCTGGGCCGTCGGCGGCGGCGGTGCCAAGCCCGAGGCCGCCCCGTCGGTGGTGGTCAACGAAGTCAATCAGCCGGCCGGCCAGGGCGGCGGCCCTGCAGCCCCGGCCCACCCCAGCTTCGGTCCGGTCCACTTCGTCACCAACCGCGCCGAGTTGAACAACGACAGCCGTGCGCTCATCGCCCGCGCCCGCGACTACCTGAACGACCACCCCGGCACGGCCGTGCTGGTGCAGGCCTACACCGACACGCGCGGCACCGATCAGCACAACGCCAAGCTTGCCCAACGCCGCGCCACGGCGGTGGCCGATGAGTTGATCCGCCCCGGCGGCCTCGCCGCCAACCGGGTCTTCATGGCCGCCCTGGGGCCTAACGACCTGCCAGTGATGACCGAGCCGAAGAAGGACGAGCAGGAGAACCGCAGTGTCTGGCTGCAGGTGGTGGAGGTGCCGGTGCGCTGAGGTCGGTCAGCAGATGAACGGAATCAGGCCCGAGAACACGCCAACGACCAAGCCCACCAGCATGCCGATGACCAGGCCCAGCGCGATGGTCACGGTGAGGCCCACGCCACGCCGGAATGCGTTGATGGGCAGGTCGCCCGCAGCCGTCGGCATTGCAATATCGGCCTGTTCGCTCATGCCCCCGCCTTGCCCGACGCACGCCCGCTGACGCCGGCATCCAGCCGCTCGCGCAGGTCGTCGGCCTCCTGGCCGGCTTGGCGCACCGCGGCGATGATCGCGTCGGTCGTCAGGCCGGCGGGCCGTTGGGATTCGACCAACGCCCAGGTGCGCGCGGCGCGCCGGCCGCTGCGGCAATAGATCAGCACCGGGCCCGGCGGACTGGCGTCCAACGCCTTGCGCAGCGCCACGACCGCAGCCTCGGGGATCTCGCCGTGCGGCACCGGCACGTAATGGAAGCTCAGGCCGGCGGCCTTGGCGGCCACCGCGATCTCGCTCGACGGCGGCTGGTCCGGCGCCTCGCCATCGGGCCGCAGGTCGATCACCGTGGTGTAGCCGCGGCCGCGCAGCGGCGCCACGGCGGCCAGTGGCAACTGCGCCGCCAGGTCAAGGCTCGGTGCCAGATGCTTTGCCGGAGCTGCCGCCTCGGCCTTGACCGCCTCGACGTGGCGGTTCCACGCTGCGGTTGCCACCACGCCCGCGGCACCGAGCACGATGCTGATCAGGAACACCTTGCCCGTCGAGGGCCAGCGAACGGAAGAACTCATGCACGCGATTCTGGTGCCGCCGGCGCTGTCACGTCCAGCCTCTGGGCGTCAAGACGTCACGGCGCGAAGTCGTCGACCTGGATGACCCGGTCGGCCGCTTGCAGATAGGCCAGCGCAGCCGCGGGGTCGGTGGCGCCTGCAGCCGCCTGTTCGAGCGAACGGGTGCGGCGCAAGGCGTGGTTGAGCTTCTGCAGCTCGCTTGCCACCGGGCGCGACAGTTCGAGCGCCTGCATCAGGTCGTGCAAGCCGCCTTGCTGTGGCTCCGAGATGTCGGGGCACAGCCGCGCCACGACGGCCGGATCGTCGCGCAGCGAGTCCGCCAGTTCGAGAATCTGGCGGTCCTTGAGCGGCCGGCGTTGCCGCGTGCCATGCAGCAGCAACGGTGCGGCCAGCCGCAGTGCTCGCGAGGGCATGTTGGCAACCAACTCATGCAAGGTGTCGGCGCCACGGGCCAGCTGGACGCGGACCGCAGCGCGCGCCAGCGGGAGCATCTTCGGGTCCGCATCTGCCTCGTAGCGCCAGACGGCGCCGCTGGCCAGGTACAGGCACGACAGCACATCGCCCAGCCGCGCCGACAGCAGCTCAAGCCGCTTGAGCTTGCCGCCCAGCAGCCCCATCGCCAGGTCAGCCGTCAGCGCGAACACGGCCGACAGCCGGGCAATCATCGCGGCCTCGCGACGCAGCTCGGCCGGTGGCGTGCCGCGAATCGGCGCGCCGACCACGCTGCGCCACAGGTTGCGAAGCACATGACCGACATGGCCCAGCAAGGCCTGGCCGAGCGCCTGTTCGTCGTGGTCGGCCACGGCCTTCATCTCGGCCAGCACATAAGGGTGGCAGCGCACGGCCCCCTGGCCGAAGATGATCAACGAGCGCGTCAGCAGGTTCGCCCCTTCGACGGTGATCGCGATCGGCGCGTGGCGGTAGGCCACCCCCAGCAGATTCTTCGGGCCGCGGATGATGCCCTTGCCGCCGAGGACGTCCATGCCGTCGTTGACCGCCTGCCGGCCCCGCTCGGTGAGTTGGACCTTCAGGATGGCGCCGGCCAGGCTGGGCCGCTCGCCGGCGTCGAGCGCCGCCGCGGTGTAGCGGCGCGCCGCATCGCTGGCGTACAGGTCGACGGCCATGCGCAACGCGAGCGCTGCCACGGTGTGGAACTTCCCGATCGGCAGGCCGAACTGCTCGCGTATCTGGCCATAGCCGTTGGCGACGAACAGTGAGGCCTGCTGCATCGCAGCGCCCAGCGCGGGCAACGAGATGGATCGGCCGGTGGCCAGGCATTCCATCAACATGCGCCAGCCCTGCCCTACCCGCTGCTCGCCGCCAATCACCCAATCCATCGGCACGAACACGCGCTCGCCCCGGATGGGCCCGTTCATGAAGGCCGAGTTCATTGGCAGGTGGCGCCGGCCGATCGTCATGCCGGCCGTCGGCACAGGGATCAGCGCGCAGGTGATGCCCAGCTGCTGCTCGCCTTCCGGGCGCGTCGGGTCCACGGCCTGGAAAGCCAGGCCGACGACCGTGGCGACCGGCGCGAGCGTGATGTAGCGCTTGTCGAAAGTCACCTCGAAGCCGCGCACGCGCTGGCCGTCGACCTCGCGCTCGCAGAGCACGCCGGTATCGGGGATCGAAGCGGCGTCTGAGCCCGCATACGGCGACGTCAAGCCGAAACAAGGCAGTTCGCGCCCGTCGGCCAGGCGCGGCAGGAAGTGGGCTTTCTGGGCGTCGCTGCCGTAGTGCAGCAAGAGCTCGGCCGGGCCCAGCGAATTCGGCACCATCACCGTCACCGCGGTGGCGATGTTGGCCGTCGCTATGCGCGTGACGACTGTGGCGTGCGCGAAGTGGCCAAAGCCAAGCCCGCCGAACTCGGTCGGGATGATCATCCCGAAGAATTTCTTGTCGCGCAGGAACTGCCAGACCTCGGGCGGCAGGTCACGCGCCTCGTCGATCGCGAAGTCGTCGAGCATCGCTGTCAGGCTGCGCACCTCGTTGTCGAGGAACGCCTGCTCGGCCACGGTCAGGCGGTTGGGCCCACGGGAGCGCAGCGCGTCCCAATCCGGCCGACCAGCGAACAGGTCGCCCTCGAAGCCGACGCTGCCCGCCTCCAGCGCCGCGCGTTCGGTGTCGCCCATCGCCGGCAACGCCTTGGCAAAGGGGCCGAAGGCGGCGCGGCCGAGGAGTGACGAAAGACCCATGCAGTTTTTTTCAAAGTGCAATAAGGTCAGCCAGCAATCGTTGTGCCTATGCCACCGTTCGCCCCTCGCCCGGCTTCCGCGAAGCAGCGCAGGCGCATATATTGCCGCCCCAAGCTGAGGCTTCTTGACCGGTCGGTGCGCCGGGGAAAGCCCGGCTGCGCAGCAGCGCTGCGCTTGCTGCCCATCTGCTGACCCTTCCGCACCAAAGGAGGTCCGTGATGTACAACGCAACGCTGGTCCGTGGATACCCAGAATCCACGATCGAGGAAGAACCCATTCTTGGCCGCGTGCTCGCGCTGCCCGATGGTCGGATCCAGCCACTGGGCTGGTGGGACCGTTTGCGCTTGGCCCTTGGCCTGACGAACGCCCGCCAGCTCGAAGCGAAATACTTTCATTCGAGCGCGGGCAGCTGACGCCTGACGCGCGGGCCTGAAGAACGGGCCCGTCGCGCACGACATTTGCCCTTGGTTCCGCAGTGCCGGTGGCCTGCTCAGCCCGAGTCGGACCCACCGGCGCGGGAGGAACAAGACCCATGCGCATTGCCCAGGTGGCGCCGCTGTTTGAGAGCGTACCGCCCAAGCTCTATGGTGGAACCGAGCGGGTGGTTTCATACCTGACCGAAGCCTTGGTCGAGTTGGGGCATGAAGTCACCCTGTTCGCCAGCGGTGATTCCCAGACGACCGCACGCCTGATCCCCGGCTGGCCCAAGGCGCTTCGCCTGGATGGGCGCAGCGAATTTCATGTCGGGCCTCATCTGCTGGAACTGGAACAGGTGTTCCGACGGCGCAGCGAATTCGACATCGCCCATTTCCATACGGACCCGCTGCACTACCCCCTGGTCCGCCGTTACCCGCTGGCGCACCTGACCACGCTGCACGGCCGACTCGACCTGCCGGAGCTGGCCCCGCTGATGCAGGAGTATCGAGACATTCCGCTGGTATCCGTCTCGGCGGCGCAGCGCAAGCCGCTGCCGGGCTGCCGCTGGCAGGCCACGGTTCACCACGGCTTGCCGCGCCGCCTGTTCCACCTTCAAGAGGCCACCGACGGCTACCTCGCTTTCCTGGGCCGCATCTCGCCTGAGAAGCGGGTCGATCGAGCGATCGAGATCGCCACCCGACTGCAAATCCCTCTGCGCATCGCAGCCAAGGTCGACAACGCCGACAAGGTGTATTTTCGGGAACAGATCGAGCCGCTGCTGGACAACCCGCTGGTCGACTTCATCGGCGAGATCGATGAGGGCCAGAAGCAGGATTTCCTGGGCCGCGCCCAGGCCTTGTTGTTCCCGATCGACTGGCCCGAGCCCTTCGGCCTCGTGATGATCGAGGCGATGGCGTGCGGCACGCCGGTCGTGGCCTGGGGCTGCGGCTCGGTCCCTGAAGTGATCGAGCCAGGCCTGACGGGGTTCGTCGTCGACAGCCTGGAAGAGGCCGTGAAGGCAGTCGACGAGACCCGCCAACTCAGCCGACGGCTCTGCCGGCAGCGCTTCGAGCAGCGAYTCACCTCCGAAATCATGGCCCGCAACTACCTCTCCGTCTACGAACGCCTGGTGGACCAAAGCGCAGCGCGCAAGAAAGTCGAGGTCGGAGATGCATGAAGCCCAAGAACACGAGCAGGACCCCTACGTCGTCAGCTCGGCATCCGGCCGACTGGACTTGCGCACGCGGGTACTGAAACAGGGCGACAGCTTCGTGGTGCTGGACCGCTTCGGCGACGCCGAGGCTCGTGGCCCGACCGAATACGGCCTGTTCCACCAGGACACGCGGTTCCTGGCCCGCCTGGGCCTGCGGATGAGCGTGCTGGGCCAACCACCCCGACCGCTGATGTTGCTCAGCTCGGCCGTGACCGACGACAACGCGCTGCTCAGCGTGCACTTGACCAACCCCGGCATGGAAGACCTGGGCGTGCCCACGCTGCCGCAAGGTGCGCTGCACATCAGGCGCAGCCAGGTGCTCTGGCGCAGCGCCCTGTTCGACCGGGTCAAGCTGCACAACTACGGCGCGGAGCCGATCCGCTTCCGGCTGCACATCTTCTTCGACGCCGATTTCGCCGACATCTTCGAAGCCCGCGGCATGGCGCGCCAGCAGCGCGGCCGGCTGCTGGTGCCGGAAGTCGCGTCGAGCCATGTCCTGCTCGGCTACGAGGGCCTGGACGGGCGCCACCGCCGCACGCGCATCTCGTTCGATCCGCCGCCCTCGTCCATCCGCGCTGGCGAGGCCTGGCATGAAATCGAATTGCCGGGCCGCGGCGAGGCCACCTTGCAATGGACAGTGGGCTGCGAATCCACCGCCGGGAACGAGGCTGCCGCGGCGGCAGAGCGCGAGCCCTGCCCCCGGCCGCAATGGCACGACGAAGCACTGCTGCAGGCGAGTTCAGAAAGAGACAAGGCTCGCAACGCCGAGCCCAAGCTCTCGACCTCGAACGCCCAGTTCGACGAGTGGATGGCGCGCTCGCTGGCAGACCTGCACATGCTGGCGACGGCCACGCTGCGTGGTCGCTACCCGTACGCGGGCGTCCCATGGTTCAGTACGCCGTTCGGTCGCGACGGCATCATCACCGCGCTGCAAAGCCTGTGGTTTGCGCCCGACCTGGCCCGCGGCGTGCTCTGGTTCCTGGCGTCGACCCAGGCTGACCATGAGAGCGCCGAGCAGGACGCCCAGCCGGGCAAGATCCTGCACGAAACGCGCGGCGGCGAAATGGCCGCCATGGGCGAGGTGCCGTTCGGCCGCTACTACGGCTCCACCGATTCAACGCCGCTGTTCCTGATGCTCGCTGGCGCCTATTACGCGCGCACCGGCGACCTCGAAGCGATCCAGGCGCTGTGGCCGCATTGCGAGCGCGCGCTCCACTGGCTCGACCACTACGGCGACACCGATGGCGATGGTTTCGTCGAATACGCGCGGCAGACCGAGCGGGGCTTGTCCAACCAGGGTTGGAAGGACTCGTACGACTCGGTCTTTCACAGCGACGGCACGCTGGCAACGGCGCCGATCGCGCTGTGCGAAGTCCAGGGTTATGTCTACGACGCCAAACAATCGGCCGCCAAACTGGCGCGCGTGTTGGGGCTGGTCGAGCGTGCGCAGGCGCTGGAACGCCAGGCGCAAGACCTGCGCGAACGCTTCGAGCGCGCCTACTGGTGCGAGGACATCGGCACCTATGCCTTGGCGCTCGATGCGCGCAAGCAGCCGTGCCGCGTTCGCTCTTCGAATGCCGGGCAGTGCCTGTTCACCGGCATCGTCAGCGACGAGCGCGCCGAGCGTGTGGCCGAACACCTGATGTCCGAAGCGGGCTTCTCGGGTTGGGGCGTGCGAACGGTGAGCGCGCTGGAATCGCGCTACAACCCGATGTCGTACCACAACGGATCGGTGTGGCCGCACGATTGCTCGCTGGTGGCCGCGGGCCTGGGCCGCTACGGCTTGCGTGCGCAGGCCTCGCGGATCTTCGCCGGCCTGTTCGACGCGTCGATGTACTTCGACCTGCACCGGCTGCCTGAGCTCTTCTGCGGCTTCCCTCGCGTGTCGGGCGAGACACCGACGCTGTATCCGCAGGCCTGTTCACCACAGGCCTGGGCCGCCGCGGCGCCTCTGCTCTGCCTACAGGCCTGCCTGGGGTTGGAAGTGGACGGCGTGAACAACCGGGTCTGCTTCCACAACCCTGTCCTGCCGCCTTTCCTGGACCACCTGCACATCCGCGACCTGGTGGTGGGCAACAGCACGATGGACCTGGCCATCGCCCGCTATGCGCATGGCGTCGGGGTGCGGCTGACGCGGCG
>NZ_JBFUGE010000158.1:0-12076 GCF_056403075.1 Ideonella sp. P3_A4
GTGGAAGCGGCCCCGCCTCAACTGGATCTCGACCGCGCCGATCGCCGGCATCCGCTCGCGCAGCGCCTCGAAGAAGCCGGGCGCCACCAGCAACTCGTTTTCCTTGCGCAGCTGAGCGGCAATCTCCTGGCGCAGCTGCTCGCACGTCGTCTCGTCGCTCGCCTTGGCCAACTGGACCGACGTGTGGTACGCCTGCAGCAAGCGGTGGTTGCGCACGTCGGCGACCACCACCGTGCCTTGCGGCACCAGACGCGCCGCGCCGGTGATCACTTCGAGCAGGTACCCGACATCCGGGAAGTACTGGATGACCGAGTTGATCAGCACGCAGTCGAAGCCCTCGGCTTGCAGCGACGCGAGGTCGTGGGCCTGCCGCTGTTCAACCCGCAACTGGGGAAGCGTGGCCAGGCTCGGCTGCCGCCGCAGCGCCGCGAGAGCACTGGCCGAGCCGTCAGTGGCCACGTACAGCTGCGTATGCGGCGCAAGCCGCGCTGCGTGCAGCCCAGTGCCGCAGCCCAACTCCACTACCCGCTGTGGTCGCAGGGCCAGCACCCGGTCCGTGGTCTGCTCGACCTGCTCGCGCATTTCATCGGCCGCGATCGGTGCGTCGGTGTAGCTGCTGTTCCAGCCGATGGTGTTGAGAGACGTGTCCTGTTCGGCCAAGTCTTCCTCGTATACCTGGTCGTAGAGCGCGAGCCAGCCGTCCACGTGCTCGGCCTGATCCTCTTCGCGAACCTGCTCGTCACCACCGTGGCCGAGGTCGGGAACGACATAGCCGACCAAGCGCTGCTCGCCGGGTGCGTCTTCTCGCAATGCCACCGCCGCCTCGCGCACGGCCGGGTGCGCGCGCAGCGCCACCTCGATCTCGCCGAGTTCGATGCGAAAGCCATGCAGCTTCACCTGCTGGTCGGTGCGGCCCAGGTACTCCAGGCTGCCGTCGAAGCGGAAGCGGGCTCGGTCTCCGGTCAGGTAGAGACGGTCTTCGGGACCCGCGCCGAACGGGTTCTGAATGAAGCGCTGCGCGGTCAGTTCCGGCGCGTTCAGGTAGCCGCGCGCGACGCCGCGACCGCCGAGGTACAGATCGCCCACGCCGCCGATGGGCACCGGACGCAGCAAATGGTCGAGCACATGCGCCTGCGTGTTGCCGATCGGCCGGCCGATAGAGATGGACTCCGGGTTCACCGGGATACGCGCCACCGTCGACCAGATCGTGGCCTCGGTCGGACCGTACAGGTTCCAGAGTTCACCGCCGGTGGTCGCCAGCGCATGCGCCAGGTCCCTGGGCAAGGCTTCGCCTCCGGCCAGCATCTTGATGCGGGCCGGGTTCTTCCAGCCCGCATCGAGCAGCATGCGCCAGGTCGCCGGTGTAGCCTGCAACGCAGTCGCCCGCGACGCCTCCAGCAACTGCACCAGCTGGAAGCTGTCGGTCGCCTGCTCGCGTGTGGCCAGCACGACGGTGGCGCCGCACACCAGGGGCAGGAACAGCTCAAGTGCAGCGATGTCGAACGAGATCGAGGTGATCGCCACCAGCCGGTCGTTGGCGGCCAGCCCGGGCTCGAGGCGCATGGTCTCGAGGAAGTTCACCACGCTGTCGTGCAGAACCTCCACGCCCTTGGGGCGACCGGTCGAGCCCGAGGTGTAGATGACATACGCCGCGTTGGTAGGCGCAACCGGGCTGTCCACTGGCGCCGCGCTTTCGCGAGCGATGAACTCCCAATCCTCGTCGATGAGCACCACCGGGCACTCACCCTCTGGCAACGTGCTGCGCAGGTTCGCCTGCACCAGCAACAGCGCCATGCGGGCGTCTTCGACCATCAGCGCCAGGCGGTCGCGCGGGTACTCGTGGTCGAGCGGAACATAGGCTCCGCCGGCCTTGAGGATACCCAGCAGCCCGACGAGCAGCGCGGGCGAGCGATCGACGCACAGGCCCACTCGAGCCTCGGGCTCCACGCCTTGCCCTTGCAGGTAGCGGGCCAGGCGATTCGATCGCTCGTCAAGCTCCCGGTACGTCCACGACTGGCCGTCAGCAACGAGGGCCACCGCGTCCGGCGTGCGCGCCACCTGTGCTTCGAACCGGCGGTGGATGCATTGAGCCGGCACGTCCAGCGTGGGCCCTTGGCTCCAGGCCATCAGCTGCTCGCGCTCGCCGTCGGCCAGCGCCGGGAAGTCGGCCACCCGCCGCGACGGATCCTTCACCGCCGTCTGCAGTGCCAGCAACAGGCGCTTTCCGATCATCTCGATCGTCGCCTCGTCGAACAGGTCTGAGTTGTACTGAAGCACATCGCCCTCGCCCTCTTCGTAGAGGAAGAAGCTCAGCTCGAACATCGAGGTGCCGTTGTCCAGGTGCATCGACTCGCACTGCAGCGCACCGGTTTCGAAGGTCGGCAGTTGGTTCTTCTGGGTGGCGAAGAACATCTGGAACAGCGGCGAGCGGCTGGTGTCGCGCTCCATGTTCAGCTCGTCAATGACGCGCTCGAACGGCAGGCTCAGGTTGTTGAGCGCGTTCAGCACCGTGTCCTGCACCTGCTTCAACAGCTCACGGAACGACAGGTCGCCCGTGGGCCTCACGCGCACCGGCAGCGTGTTGACGAAGTAGCCGATCAGCGGCTCGGTCTCGGAATAAGGGCGATGCGACACCGGCGTGCCGACGATGAGGTCGTTCTGGCCGGTGTAGTGGTGCAGCAGCACGCTGAGCGCGGCCAGCGTGGTCATGTAGAACGTCGTGCCCTCGGCCCGGCTCAGATCGGCAATCGCCTGCTTGAGCTCCGCCGGGAAGGTGAAGCGGTGCAGCTTGCCCTTGTAGGTGAGGTGCGGCGGGCGCGGATGATCGGTGAGGACCTCCAGAACGTTCTCGCGGTCAGCGAGCTGCTTGCTCCAGTACGCCGACTGCTTGCGGTGCAGCTCGTTATCGATCTGCTCGCGCTGCCAGATCGCGAAGTCGCCGTACTGGAACGGCAGCGCAGGAAGATCCGGCTCACGGCCAGCGGCGTAGGCCTCGTAGCAGGCAAACCATTCCTTGAGGAAGATGCCCAGCGACCAGCTGTCG
Organism: Ideonella sp. P3_A4; assembly: GCF_056403075.1. NCBI lineage: Bacteria > Pseudomonadati > Pseudomonadota > Betaproteobacteria > Burkholderiales > Sphaerotilaceae > Ideonella > Ideonella sp. P3_A4. The sequence continues at coordinate 3,044 of NZ_JBFUGE010000158.1, forward strand.
TAGACGATGTGGTGGATGAGGAAGAACAGCACATGGTCGTCGGGCGCGAATCGGTAGACCGTGCCGCGAAACAGCGGCGCCTTGTCCAGCGGGATCGGGTTCTTCGACTCGCGGGCGATGAGGTCTTCGAGGAAGGTGGCGCGCTCTTCTTCCGAGAGTGACAGCGGCACCACCGGCAGCTGAACGCTGAGCTGCGGCAGGATGACCTGGTTCGGCTCGCCGCGGAACGTGGAGAGCAGGTAGGTGCGCAACACCTCGTGGCGCTCGACCAGCTTGTTCAACGCGCGCTCCAGCGCGGCCACGTCCAGCGGGCCGCGGATGCGCAGTGGGACCGAGACGTTGTAGACCACGGTACCCGGGTCCCAGTGCTCGAGAAACCAGAGCCGTTGCTGCGCGAACGACAGCGGCGCCTGGTTGCGCTGCTCGCGAGGCCTCACCTGCATCTGTGAAGCGGGCTTGGCCTTGCGGCCTCGCAGGCGTTGCTCCAGCAACGAGCGCTGCTGTTCCGAAAGCTGCGCAATTCTGTTTGACGTGTCGAGCATGGTCTGAATACCTTGTTAGATCTGGGGCATCGACTCGATCTCTTCCAGGATGGCCAGCTCGACCAGCTGGGCCATTCCGGCGATCGTGGGTCTCTCGAGCAGCGCCTTGAGGGGGATCTCCACCTCGAACTGCTCCTTGATTCGTGTGTGCAGCTGGATCCCGAGCAGGGAGTTGCCGCCGAGGTCGAAGAAGTCTTCATGCACCTGGATCCGGGGGATCCCCAGCAGGTCCTGCCAGAGCCGCATGATTTGCGCTTGCGATTCGGTGACCGGCGTGGCCTCGGCTGGGGCCGGGTGCAGGCGCACTGGCGGCGTGTCGTCGTGGGGAACGCCTACCGCTTTTGTCGCCTGGGGCACTCGCGGGCCGTGCGGTGCGTCGATCCAGCAGCGCTGGCGCTCGAAGGGGTACGTGGGCAGCACCAGGCGGGCGCGGCGGGCCTTCCCGTGCACCGCGCCGCGGTCAACGCGCCCACCCGCGGCCCACAACCGCCCGAGCGCCTGCAACAGCTGTTCCGCCTCGCTCTGAGACGCTTGGCTCTGCGGCAGTGATGCGATGACCACCTGTTCGCTGCCACCCTCGTGCTGATGGACCAGCGACGCCAGCGTCCGGCCCGGGCCCACCTCAACCAGGATCCAGGGTGACGACCCCTTCAGCAGCTGCGTGAGGCCCTGAGAGAACTGCACCGGCTCGCGCAGGTGGCGCACCCAGTAGTCCGGGCTGGTCGCCTGTTCGGCCGTGATCCACGTGCCGGTCACGTTGGACAGGTACGGTGTCTGCGGTGCACGCAACGGCACCTGTGCGATCAGCTCCCTGAACGCGTCGACGACCGGGTCGACCATGCTGCCGTGGGAGATGCGCGAGACCGGCAGACGGTTGTGCAGGATCTGGCTGCGCTGCAGATCCACTTCGAGCGCGGCGATGCCCTCATGCGGGCCCGAGATCGAATACAGGCCCGGCGCGTTGAACGCGGTCACGGCCACCCCATCGGGCAGACCCGGCAGTTGCTCTTCGCCGCGCAAGAGGACGGTAAGGATGGTTCCTTCGGGCAAGCGCTGCAGCAGTTGCTCGCGCCGGGCGATCACGCGCAGGGCATCTGGCAGTTCGAAGACGCCGGCCAGCGTGGCAGCGACGTACTCGCCCATGCTGTGGCCCAGGTAGGCCTCGGGCTGCACACCCCACGATCGCCAGAGCTGGCCGAGCGCGTATTCGAAGGCGAAGAGAACCGGCTGCGACAGCTCGGCCTGCTGCGGTGCGCCTTGGCTGTCGACCGTGCCGAACCGTGCAGCGAGATCGGGCAGCCCGTGGGTGGCAAGGATCCGCGCGCACTGGTCGATGCAGTCGCGAAACACCGGCTCGCGTGCATAGAGCTCGCGTCCCATGCCTTCGTACTGAGGCCCCTGCCCTGGCAACAGAAACGCTACCGGACGCTCGCGCTCGCCGTGGCGGGTGAAGACGCGCTGGGGAGGCAGCGTGGCCAGCGTAGCGACCGCGTCGTTGGCATCTTTGCAGACGACGAAACGGCGATGGGCAAAGGCCTTGCGTCCGACCTGCAGCGTGTAGGCCACGTCCGCCAGGTTGGCGTCCGGGTGGACTTGAAGGTATGCGAGGAGATTKCTCGTCGCCTGCTGCAAGGCGGGCTCGCTCTTCGCGGACAGGGTGAGCAGCTGCCAGGCAGGGGCCGGGTCGGAGGGCGTCGCGGGCGGAGCCTCCTCGAGCACGACGTGCGCGTTGGTCCCACCGACACCAAAGGCGCTGACACCAGCGCGGCGCGGCTGGCCGCCACGCTCCCAGGGCCGCGCTTGGGTGTTCACGAAGAACGGGCTGCGCGCCAGATCGAGCTGCGCATTGGCAGCCTCGAAGTGCAAGCTCGCGGGAATGCACCCGTGCTCCAGCGCCAGCACCGTCTTGATGAAGCCCGCCGCGCCGGCCGCCGTGTCCATGTGGCCGACGTTCGTTTTCAGCGAGCCGATGGCGCAGAACTGTTCGCGCTCGGTGCTGGCGCGAAACGCCTTCGTCAAGGCGGTGACCTCGATCGGATCGCCCATCGCGGTCGCCGTGCCGTGGCACTCGACGTACTGGATCGACTCGGCCGGCACACCGGCCAGCAGCTGGGCCGTGCGGATCACGTCGGCCTGGCCATCGACGCTCGGTGCGGTGTAGCTCACCTTGCCGGCGCCATCGTTGTTGATGGCCGAGCCGCGCACCACCGCATGGATGGTGTCACCATCGGCGAGGGCATCGTCCAGCCGCTTCAGCAGGACCATGGCTGCGCCTTCGCTCTGCACCGTGCCTTCGGCGCGCGCATCGAAGGCCCGCGTGCGACCGTCGGACGAGCTCTTGCTGCTTTCTTCGTAGAGATAGCCGGTGAGCTGGGGGATGCTCAACGCCACACCGCCGGCGAGCGCCATGTCGCACTCGCGGTTGAGCAAGGCCTGGCAGGCCACATGCAGTGCGACCAGCGAGGTGGAGCAGCCGGTCTGGACCGTCACGCACGGGCCTTTCAAGTTCAGCTTGTAGGCCAGACGGGTGGTGAGGTGGTCCTTGTCGTTGGCGAGCACCACGTGGTAGGGGTCGACCGCCTCGACCAGCTCGCGGTTGGGCCACAGGTTGTTGAGCAGGTAGCTGGAGATCGCGGTGCCGGCATAGACGCCCACCGAGCCGGTGTAGCGCTCGACGTCGTAGCCGGCGCGCTCGAACAGCTCCCAGGCGCATTCCATGAACACGCGCTGCTGCGGATCGGTGTACGCAGCTTCAGCCGGCGAGATGCCGAAGAACAGCGGGTCGAACTGCTCGACACCATCGACCACGCCACGCGCCTTGACGTAGCGGCGGTCGCGCAGCGTGGCCTCGTCGATGCCGGCCTCCGACAGCTCGTCGTCGGAGAAGAAGCGGACGGTCTCGCGGCCGTCGCGCAGGTTCTGCCAGAACTGCTCGATGCTGCCGGCGCCGGGGAAGCGGCCATTCATCGCCACGACGGCGATGAGGTCGCCCTGGTCATCGTGCTCGTCGTGGCCGGGTACGGAAGTTGGAACGTGGGTCATCACAATCTTTCGGATGGGTTCAAGGGGCGGGCTGCCGCCGCCGTTCGGCCTGGCGGGCTCGCGAGGCGCGTCGCGTGTTGGCCTGGTCTTGCGTGGCCGCCGGTGTGAACACCGGTTCGGCAGCGGCCTCGGCACTCAGGTGCCTGGCCAGCGCGGCAATGCTGGGGTACTGGAAGATCGACACAGCCGTGAGCGGCTCACCTGTGCGCCGTTCCCCCAGCCGCTGGTTCAGCCGGCTCAGGATCTGCGGCACGATCAACGACGAGCCGCCCAGCTCGAAGAAGTTGTCGTGCACGCCGACGCTGTCGAGCTTGAGCACCTCTTGCCAGACCTGCGAGATCGCCTGCTCGAGTTCCGAGCGCGGAGCGACGTACTCGATCTCGCGCGTCGCCGGCGCAAGCGGTTGCTGGGCCAGCCGCTTGCGGTCGATCTTGCCGTTGGGCGACAGCGGCAAGGCGTCCATCGGCACGAAGTCCGAAGGCACCATGAAGCTCGGCAGTCGGCCGGCCAGGTGCTGGCGCAACTCGCCGGCCCGGATCGCCTCGCTCCCGCAGGAGACGACGAAGGCGACCAGCCGCTTGTGGCCCGGCACGTCCTGCCGCGCGACGACGACCGCGTCGCCGACACCAGGGTGGTCGCACAGCGCGGCCTCGATCTCGCTCAGCTCGATGCGGTAACCGCGCAGCTTCACCTGTTCGTCGCGTCGCTCGATGAACTCGATCTGGCCGTCCGGCAGGTAGCGGCCCATGTCACCGGTCTTGTACAGGCGCGCATCCGGCGCTTCGCTGAAGGGATCGCGGACGAAACGCTCCGCGGTCAGCTCCGGCCGGTTGTGATAACCCCGGGCCAGGCCGGCACCGCCGATGTAGATCTCGCCCGGCACGCCGACGGGCGCCGGCCGCATCATCGCGTCCAGCACATACACCTGGTCGTTCGAGACCGGTGCGCCGATCGGGATCGTCCTGGCGTTGTCCGGTACCTCTCGCACCAGGTGCCAGGTCGACCAGGCCGTGCACTCGGTCGGGCCATAGATGTGGACGAACCTTTGTGGCGGCCCCTCACGGAGCATCGCGCGAACACACTCGCAGTCGACGGCTTCGCCGCCGATGATCACGTCGTGCAGCGAGCGCAACCCGTCCGGCACCGTGGTGGCCATCAGGTTGAACAGCGCCGTGGTCAGGAACAGCACCGTGATGCCCTGCTCCTGCAATTGCGCCGCCAGGTCGTGCGGCGAGAGCATCACGTCCTTCTCGAAGCCGACCAATTGCCCGCCGTGCAGCAGCGCGGCCCAGAGCTCGAAGGTGATGCCGTCGAACGAACCGTTGGAACCCTGCGCCACGCGGTCGTCGGGGCCGAGCGTGATGTAGTTGGTGTTGAACACCAGCCGGTTGATGGCCCGATGCGGGATCTGCACCCCCTTGGGCCGGCCGGTCGAGCCCGACGTGAACATCACGTAGGCCAGGTTCTCGCCACGGGCGAGCGGCGACGGGTTGTCGTCGGGCTCCAGGGCCAGCGCCGTGTTGCCCGAGCCGACATCCACGATCCGGGCCATGTGCGACGCGAGCCCGGCCGGCGTCGCGCCGTGCGTGAGCAGCACGGGCACCTGCGCGTCCGACAGCATGAACGCGATCCGGTCCTGCGGGTACGTCGGGTCGACAGGCACGAAGGCAGCGCCGGCCTTGAGCACGGCGAGGATGCTGATCACCCACTCCGGCGAACGATCGAGGTACAGGCCGACCAGCGTCTCGAGGCCGACACCGAGCCGCCGCAGGTGATGCGCCAGCTGGTTGGCCTGCTGGTTCAACTGCCGGTAGCTCAACCGCCGGTTCCCCCAGACAACCGCCGTGGCGTCCGGCGTGCGTTGCACCTGGGCCTCGAACAGCTCGTGCACGCCGGCGTGTTGCGGGTAGTCGGTCGTCGTCGCGTTCCAGGCGCGACGTGCCTGTTGCTCCGCCTCGGTGAGCAGCGGCAGCGCATCCAGCGGTTGATCGAGGTGGCTGGCCAGCTCCTCCAGCACGCGGCGGAAGTGTGCCGTTACCCGCTCGATGGTGTCGCGCCGGAAGAGCTGGGTGTCGTACTGCAGTCGCAGCTCCAGCCCGCCTTCGCGCGGGCCCACCAGCACGACCAGGTCGAACTTCGCCATCTTGTTGTCGGTCTGCGAAGCCGTCAGCGCGGCGTCGCCAATGTGCGAAGGCAGCGGCGAAGGATCCTGCAGGCCGAACAGGATGCGGAAGGGCGGCGCGTTGCCGATGTCGCGCGCCAGCCCCAGCTTGTCGATCACCTCTTCGAAGGGGATCTCGGCGTGCTGGAAAGCCCCGAGCGCAGTCTTCTTCACACGCGCCAGCAACTCGCGGAACGTGGGGTGCCCCGAGAGGTCGGTGCGCAGCACGAGCGTGTTGCCGAAGTAGCCGACGACGTGCTCGAGCTCGCGCCGATCGCGGTTGGCGATCGATGTGCCGACCAGCAGGTCTTCCTGGCCGGTGTAGCGGTAGAGCACGGTCTGCCACGCCCCCAGCAACAGCATGAAGAGGGTGCACTGCTCTTCACGGCCCACGCGCTCCAGCGCCGCCAGCGCGGCGGGGGGCAGCATCTGCGAGACGCTGTCGGCTGCCTGGTTGCGGGCCGTCGAGCGGGTGAAGTCGGCGATCAGCGTGGCCGGCTGCGGCAGGTCGGCCAACTGCTGGCGCCAGTAGGTCAGTTGCTCGTCGAGGCGATCGCCGGCCAGCCGCTGGCGCTGCCACTCGGCGAAGTCGCGGTAGCGCACCGGCAGCGGTGGCAGTGCGGGTGCCACACCCTGGGCCGCGGCGGCGTAGAGGGTCTGCAGATCGCGCAGCAGGATCCGCATCGACCGGTCGTCCGCCGCGATGTGGTGGATCGTCAGCAGCAGCACATGGTGGTCTGCACCGCGGCACACCAGCATGGCGCGGACGGGCCACTCGGCGGCAAGGTCGAACGCGTAGCGAGCCTCCTCCAGCGCCAGGCGCTGCATCTCGGCCTCTTGCTGCGGCGGCGGCAGCTCGCGCAGATCGATCACCGGGCATGCCAACAGCTTGTCGGTGATGACCTGCTGGGGCACGCCGTCGGCGCTGACGAACTCCGTCCGCAAGGCCTCGTGCCGCAACACCAACGCGACGAGGCAGCCACGCAGCACGTCATGGTCCAGCGGCCCGCGCAGGTCGAGCACGGTGGGAATGTTGTAGGCCGCCTGCTCCTGGGTCACCGCGTCGTGGATCCACAAGCGCTCTTGCGCGAACGACAGCCGGCTGGCCCCTGCGCCGATCGTTGCGATGGGGGCCGGCAGTGCATGTTGTGAGCTGGCTCCTTCTTCCTCGATCAAGCGGGCCAGTTCGGCCACGGTGGGTTGCTCGAACAACGCGGCCAGCGGCAGGTTCTGCGCGAAGGCTTCGCCCAGGCGCGAGACCACCTGGGTCGCCTGCAGCGAATGGCCGCCGAGCTCGAAGAAGTTGTCGTGGATGCCGACGCGTTCGCGCTTGAGCACCTCTGCCCAGACGGCGGCAATGGTCTCCTCGACCGCGTTGGTCGGTGCCTGGTAGCCACCGAGTTCACCCACCACCACGTCGAGCCTGGCCAGGGCCTGGCGGTCGACCTTGTTGCTGTTGGTGAGAGGGAACGACGGCATCGCGACGAACGCCGACGGCACCATGTACGAAGGCAGCGTCCGCTTCAGGAAGGCGCGCAGCTCGGCCGCCATCGCCCCTGATTCCCCGCTGACGTAGAAGGCCACCAGCTGCCGATCTTCCAGCGCGTCGCCCTTCACCAGCACCGCTGCTTCTTGCACGGCCGGGTGCTGCAAGAGTGCCTTCTCGATTTCCTCGAGCTCGATGCGGAAGCCGCGCACCTTCACCTGGTCGTCGGTGCGGCCGAGGAAATCGATGCTGCCGTCTTCGAGGTGGCGCGCGATGTCGCCGGTGCGGTACAGGCGCGTACCGGGCGACGCGAAGGGGCTCTGGATGACGCGCTGGGCCGTCAGTTCGGGGCGCCCCAGATAACCCCGGGCCAGGCCGGCACCGCCGATGTACATCTCGCCCGGAACCCCGACGGGCACCGGCTGCAGCGCCTGGTCCAGCAGATAGACCTGGGTGTTGCGGATGGGGCGGCCGATGGTCACTCGTTCGCCGGCGTTGCACTGCGCGACCGTGCTCCAGACCGTTGCTTCGGTCGGCCCGTAGGCATTGAAGAAGCCGCGGCCGCCGGCCCAGCGATCCACCAGGAACGCGGGGCACGCCTCGCCGGCCGTGATGATCGTCTGCAGCGCAGGAAGCGGGGCGTGCGGCATGTTCGCCAGCACCGACGGCGGCAGCGTCGCATGCGTGATCGCCTCTCGCTCGAGCAGCTCCAGCAGCTTCGCGCCGACCGTGAGATGGGGACTGATCACCAGCGTGGCGCCGGAGCCCAAGGCCATGACGATCTCGAAGATCGACGCATCGAAACTGATCGACGCGAACTGGAGCACGCGGCTGGAGCGTGTGACACCAAAGGTGGTCTGCTGCGCTTCGAGCAGGTTGTGCAGGCCCGCGTGCTCGACCTCCACGCCCTTGGGCTTGCCCGTGGAGCCGGAGGTGTAGATCACGTAGGCGAGCTGCGAGCTGCTCTCGCCGTCATCGCCAAGCTGATCAACCGGGCCGGAATGATCGACGGTCTCCACGTCCAGCATCGACACGCTGGACGGCAATGCTGCCACCAGCTCGCGGGTCTGCGCCTGCACCAGGACCAGCGACAGCCGCGCATCGTCGACGAGAAACGCCACCCGATCCGTCGGAAGGCCGGGATCGATGGGCAGGTAGGCGCCACCGGCCTTGAACACCGCCAGGATGGCGGTGACGAGCGAGACAGAGCGCTCGAGGCAGAGCCCGACCAACACGTCGCGGCCGACGCCCTGCCCTCTCAATTGGCGGGCCAATCGCGTGGCCCGGGTGTCGAGCTCGGCATAGGTCAGCCGTTCGTCGCCGCAGACCACCGCCACCTGATCCGGGTCGGCCTTGGCACGGGCTTCGAACAGCCGATGGAAACAGACATCAGAGGGTGGCGCCGAGGGTCGGTTCCATTCGCCCAGCAGTCGCTGTTGCTCGACCTCGGTCAGCAACGCCAGCGTGGCAATCGGTTGCGACGGCCTTTCCATCGCCGCACCCAGCAGCGTCACGAAGTGGCCGCCCAGTCGCTCGATGCGGGCGGCATCGAACAGGTCGGCGTTGTATTCGACCTGCACCAGGAAGTCGTCGTCTTCCTCTTCCATCGACCACGTCAGCTCGAACCGGGCGACACCACCATCGATCTCACGTGGGCGGCCAAGCGTCAGCTCGGGCAGGCTGTAGGTCGCCGCGGGCGCCTTCTGGCGCAAGACGAACATGACCTGTACCAGCGGCGTATGGCTGGTGTCGCGGTCCGGCCGGACGTGTTCGACCAGCTGGATGAATGGAATGTCCTGATG
>NZ_JBFUGE010000159.1:0-11953 GCF_056403075.1 Ideonella sp. P3_A4
GGTCGAGAGCCAGTTCTTGCCCCCCGTCACGCTCTTGTAGAGCATCTGGATGCCGAAGCGGTCGTTGGCGGCGGCCGCCGGCAGCGCAATGCCTGCCGCGATCAACACGGCGAGGAGTCGGGTGAGTGTCATGGCACTACGAGAACGCGTAAATAGCAGACCGACAGCCTAGCGGCATCTGACATTGAGCCGTCTCCACTTGTGAGGGCCGTTACCAGCCGCGCGCGGCTCTACAGCAGGCGCGTTAGGTTTGGATACAGCGGTTCGTCAAGAAAGTTCACAGTCCGGGCACCGGCAGCCCACCATGGCGCTGCCGAGAACAGGGGCGTCCATGGGTGCACGATCGGGCCGCGTTCAAACGCGGCGCTGGGTGGGGTTGGGCTTGACCAGCGCGGCGTTGCTGGCCGCCTGCGGTGGGTCGGAGACGACCGACGAAGCGGCAACAAACGAGGCCGATGCGGCCACGCGGCAGCAGGCACAGTCCGCGGGCCGCGAAAAGCGCGCAGACCCGTTCGCAGGGCTGTCGTTCGTCGCGACGGCCGAACAGTCCGACGCGGTGCGGCTCGCGCAGCAGGCCACCTTCGGGCCGAACAGCGCGCTGATCACCGAGATCGAAACGCTCGGTGCCGGCGGCTGGATCAGCAAGCAGATGAAGACCACCGGCTCGGTCTACACGCGCGGCGCCGACGACGCGATCCACAAGAACACACGTCCCGAGTTCTATTGCAGCCGGCCGGACCAGATCAACAACGTCTGGTGCTGGCGCGACTACTACTCGGTCGAGCCGGTGACTTGGGACTTCTACCGCAACGCCACCGAGCAGCCGGACCAACTGCGCCAGCGCGTGGCCCATGCGCTGCAGCAGATCCTCGTGATCAGCAGCAACACCGTCTACGGCACCTACGGCTGGCGCAACTACGAGAACATGCTGCTGGACAACGCGTTCGGCAACTACCGCGAGCTGCTCCGCCGCACGACCCTGTCGCCGCTGATGGGCGAGTTTCTCGACATGGTCAACAACGACAAGGCGCTGCCGAACGAGAACTACGCACGCGAGCTGCTGCAGCTGTTCTCGATCGGCACCTGCAAGCTCAACGCCGACGGCACGCTGGCCACCGGCAAGTGCAAGCCGACCTACAACAACGAGACGGTGCGCGAATACGCCTATGCGCTGACCGGCTGGACCTACCCGCCCGGTGGGCAGACGGCCTGGGGTTGCTGGCCGACCGGTGCGAACTGCGCCTACTTCGGTGGCGACATGGTGCCGGCCACGGCGTTTCGCGATGCCGGCAAGCGCCACTTGCTGTCCGACGTGTTCGTGACCGCCAACAGCAACTCGACCCAGGCGTTGAGCAAGGTGCTCGACAGCCTGATGCAGCACCCGAACACGCCGCCATTCGTCGCGAAGAAGCTGATCCAGCATCTGGTCAAGAGCAACCCGTCGGCCAAGTACGTCGGCCGCGTCGCGAGCGCGTTCAAGGCGGGCACCTTCCAGGCCGGTGGCCGCACGTTCGGCGAAGGCAAGATCGGTGACATGGCGGCCACCGTCGCGGCGATCCTGCTCGACAGCGAGGCCCGCGGCGACAAGTGGGACCAGGAGAAGAGCGGCCACCTGCGCGAGCCGATCCTTCACATTACCGGCGCCGTCCGCGCGCTGAACGGCCACACCGACGGCGCCGCGTTGTACTACTGGTGGGCCGAGCTGTTGCGCCAGCCGGTCTTCCGCCCGCCTTCGGTCTTCAGCTTCTACCCGAGCGACTATCCCGTCTCCGGCACCTCGCTGGTCGGGCCCGAGTTCGGCGTCCACAACTCGAACACCGCGCTCGAGCGGCTGAACTTCCTGACCTACCTGCTCGACTGGAACGGCTCGACACCCGACCCGAACGTGCCCGGCGCGATCGGCACCGGCGTCGACCTGACGGCCTTCCTGCCCGACGCGAACAACGCCGAGCGGCTGGTCGATGGCCTGTCGATGATGACGCTCGGCCGGCTGCTGCCCGAGGCGCCGCGCGCCAAGGTGCTGAAGGCCGTCAAGTGGTGGTCGCCGACGACCGACCCGAACAACTGGAAGATCCAGCGTGTGAAGGCCGCCGCCTACCTGGTGCTCGGCTCGCCGGACTACCAGGTGCAGCGTTGAACGCGAGGACATGACGATGAACATCCCCACTCGCGAACACCTCCTTCGCCTTTCACGCCGCCAATGGCTGCAGCGTGCCGGCGGCACTCTCGCCGGCGCGTTCGGCGCCGCCACACTCGGCCACCTCGCGCTTGGCACGCAGCCGGCCTACGCGGCCGACTACAAGGCGCTGGTCTGCATCTTCCTGTACGGCGGCAACGACGGCATGAACGTGATCGTGCCGACCGACACCAGCCACTACCAGCAGTACGCCTCGGTGCGCGGCTCGCTCGCGTTGCCCCAGTCCAGCCTGGTGTCGTTGGCCGGATCGAACTTTGGCCTGCACCCTTCGTTGTCCGCGCTGCAGCCGTTCTGGTCCAGCCACCAGCTGGCGCCCGTGTTCAACGTCGGACCGCTCTACAAGCCGCTGACGAAAGAGCAATACCGCGATGCGCCCGATGGCAGCGAGCTGATCCCCGATGCGCTGTTCTCACACGCCGACCAGCAGATCGAGTGGGAGACCGGCACCAGCGACTCGATGACACGCACCGGCTGGGGCGGCCGCGCCTCGAAGGTGCTGGGCACCGTGAATCCGGTGATCTCGGTCGGCGGCAACGGCCGCTTCGGCGTCGAGGACATGCGGCCCTCGCCGCTGGTGCTGCCCGGCCCGGGCGCCACCTTCGGCGCCTATGGCCTCGGCCCCGACGACACCGACTGGGAGCCGAACCGCCTGCGCCGCCAGGCGATCGACGCGCTGTATGCCGAGCCGCAGCCGCTGGTGCTGGGCCAGGCCTACACCGCGCAGCAGACCAATGCCTTCGAGATGTCGGAGCGGCTGGCCGCGATCGTCAAATCGATGCCCGGTGATGCCGACTCCACGCCGGCCATCGACAGCGCCTTCGCGCCGCTGATCGTCGACGGCAAGATCTCCACGTTGATGGGGCAGCAGCTGTACCAGATCGCCAAGCTGATCCGCTCGAATGCGCAGGTGCAGGGCAACCGGCAGATCTTCTTTGCGCAACAGGGCGGCTACGACACTCACAGCGGGCAGATCGGTGACAACTCGCTGCTGGGCCTGCATGCGACGCTGCTGAAGGAGCTGGGCGACGCGATGGCGGCGTTCCAGCAGGCGCTGGTCAACCTTGGCCTCGCGCCTGCCGTCACGACCTTCACGCAAAGCGACTTCGGCCGCACCTTCGCACCGAACTCCACCGCCGGCACCGACCACGCCTGGGGCAACCACCAGCTCGTGATCGGCGGCTCGGTCAAGGGCGGCGAGACCTATGGCAAGTACCCGCAGCTGGTGCTGGGCGGGCCGGACGACGTGGGCGTCGACTCGTGGGAACTGCAAGGCCGCTGGATCCCGACCAGCAGCGTCGACCAGTTCGCCAGCACGCTGCTCGGTTGGTTCGGCGCCGGCGATGGCCAGCTCGACAAGATCCTGCCGAACCTCGTGCACTTCGGCGCCAAACGCAGCCTGGGTTTCCTATAACGCTCAGGCGGTCACCGACTTGGCGCGGCGGGCACCTGCGGGCGGCGTGCTGTCCACGCCGTCGCGCACCGCCTGCAGCGTCTGGCGGATGCCTTCGGCGTAGGCAGTCTTGCGGATCGGGCCGATCAGGCGTTGCAGCGCACTGTCGTCCATCAGCACCGGCTGCGTCTGCAGGTAGTGCATCTCGACCATCTCGCGCATGAACGGCTTGAACAGGCCCAGCACGCGCAGCATCGTCTTGCCGGCGACGCGGCGCTTGATCTCGCGGCCGGCCTGACGACCCATCTCCTTCAGCAGCGCCAGCTGGCTGGTGGCGCCGGCACCGGCGAGGTGCCAGACGCGCCGGCCGCTGAAGGCCGCCGGCGTGTCGATCAGCTTGGCAACGACCGGGCCGACATCCGGCACGAAGACGAACTCGTGCGGCGTGTCGATCGGGCCGACGAGGTCGGCCGTGCCGCCGTTCACTGCCGCCGTCGCGGCACCATGCAAGAAGCTCGCTTCGACGCCGGGACCGTAGAAATCAGGAAGGCGCAGCACAGCGGCTTCGATCTTGCCTTCGGCGGCGGCTTGCAGCAGCAGATCTTCTTGCGCCTTGCGCATCCGGCCCTTGAAGGTGTGCGGCTCACGTGGATGGTCTTCACGCACCGTCGGCGTCTTCGGCAGGCCGTAGGGGTAGACCGTGCCGATCAGCAGGATGCGCTTGACGCCGGCGGCGATGGCGCCATCGATCGTCTTCTTCATCAGCTGCGGGTGCAGCTCGAAGCGCCAGTAGTCGACGCCAACCATGTAGATCAGCGTGTCGATGCCGCTGGCAGCTGCCTGCACTGACGCGGGCGAATCTGGGTTCCAGGTCACGATCTCGGCCAGCGGGTCGGCGCCGAACTGGCGCAGCAGGCTGCCTTCGCTTCGGCCGACGACGCGGTAGGCGTGGCCCTGCTCACGCAGCGCGCTGGCAATGCTTTGGCCGATGACGCCGGCGGCGCCGAACAGCGCGATCTTCGGGGCGGTCTGGGGTGCGGTGGTGGACATCGGAGTTTCCTTTCAGCGGTGAAGTGAGATGCGATGGACGGCAGTGTGCGAGTCCGGGGGTAAAAAGAAAATTGCCGAGATGCGCCTAGAAGCTATTCATGATTGAATAGCCTCCCATGGAACCGGATTGGCAGTGGTACCGCTCGTTCCTGGCCGTGCTGGACCAGGGTTCGTTGTCGGCCGCGGCGCGTGCGCTGGGGTTGACCCAGCCCACGCTGGGCCGCCACATCGATGCACTGGAAGCCGCACTGCAGCTGAAGCTGTTCACCCGCTCGTTCGACGGCTTCGCACCGACCGACGCGGCGCAGGCGCTGAAGCCCTACGCGATCGGACTGGCCGACACCGCCGCGGCGCTGTTGCGCACCGCCAGCGGCCAGCGCGAAGGCGTGCGCGGTACCGTGCGCATCACCGCCAGTGAGGTGGTCAGCGTCGAAGTGCTGCCGCCGATCCTCGCCACGCTGCGGCAAGAGCACCCCGAGTTGGTGATCGAGCTCGTGCTGTCGAACCAGATGGACGACCTGCTGCGGCGCGAAGCCGACATCGCCGTGCGCATGGTGCAGCCGACGCAGAGCGCGCTGATCGCCCGCCGCGTCGGCGCGATCGAGCTAGGCATGCACGCGAGGCCGGACTACCTGGCCCGCTGCGGCACACCCAAGCGTGTCGAAGAACTGGCCAACCACAGCCTGATCGGCTTCGACAAGGAAACCGCACGGCTGCGGCGCATGCAGTCAACCATTGGCGGCTTTGACCGCTCACTCTTCGCGCTGCGCGCCGACAGCGATCTGGCGCAACTGGCCATGATCCGCGCCGGCTTCGGCCTCGGCGTCTGCCAGGTCGGCCTGGCCCGCCGAGAAGGGTTGGTGCGCGTGCTGCCCAACCCGTTCTCCTTCCCGCTCGACACCTGGGTCGCGATGCACCAAGACCTGCGTGACAGCCCACGCTGCGCGGTGACCTTTGCAGCGCTGGTGGCAGGTCTGTCTGACTACATCTGCGGCGGCACCGCGAAGCGCAAGAAGCCGCCGTCGCGCGCCGTCACTTGAACTGCAGCTCCTGCAGTTCCATGCCACCGATCAACTTGCGCATCACCTTGCGTTCGCCACCTGCAGCGTCCAGCTTGTGGGCATCGCTGGCCAGCATCGCCTCGATCTTCTTCTGGAAGGCCAGTTGCTGGGCGTTCGAGAAGTAGTCCTTGTATTCGACGGCGAGGATCAGATCCGGCTCGCTCTCGCGTCGGTTGTTGACCGTGAAGACGTGGTACGAAACGACCATGCCTTCCTTCTTGCCAAACTCATTGATCTTGCGCCAGTTGCCGGCCAGGTAGTCGACATACCGCTCGAACTGCCCAGGCTCGATCTGGATGTTCGAGAACTGCCAGACGGTGCCGGGGTTGTAGCTCGACTCCTGCGCGGCGGCGGGCCCGGCCATCGTCAGAGTGAGGGCAGCCGTGGCCGCCAGGGTTGCCCAATAGGTACTCGCCAGTCTCATGGAAGTGCTCCTCAACTGTTCGGTGCCCAACGCCATGCCGGGCGCCGAGGCGCAGTGTAGGAAGCAGTCAGAAGAACGCGATGGCCTTGTGACCAACCAGGCAAAGGCGCTGCCGAACCCGACTGGCGGTCAGACGAGTTCGCCGCGCGCCGTACGCGCAATTCGATCAGCGCGGCGCGGCGCCTTCGGGGCCGGCGTGCTTTGCCACAACCGGCTGTGCAGCGGGCTTGTCTTGCGTGTCCGCCATCCGACCCTGGGACCGCAGGCAACTCGGCAACGCCGAGACGGCCAACATCAGGCTGACCAGCGCGAGCTTGCCGCGCCGATGCAGGATGCGTTGCGGCATCAGACGAAGTCGCGCAGCCGGTACCAGCCCATGCCGGCGGCTTGCATCAGGCCGCCCAGGCGTTCGCCGCCGGGGAACGGCGGGTTGACGATGCCGGAGAACCAGTCGAGCCGCTCGGTGTTGCCCTGCATCGCTTCGGTGACCAGCGTGGCCGCGACGCGGGTCGGCACCAGGCCGTGGCCGCAGAAGCCCTGGGCCCAGAAGACGCGGTCGTTGCGACGGCCCCAGTCGGGCATGCGGCGCATCGTGATGTCGATGTGGCCGCCCCAGGCGTAGTCCATCTTCGCGTCCCGCAGCTGCGGGAAGGCGCGCTTGATGTTGGTCTTCATCGCCTCGGGCAGGTTGGTCGGCGTGCCGCCCAGGTAGGTGCACTTGCCGCCGAACAGCAGCCGGTGGTCGGCCGTGGTGCGGAAGTACTCGAGGATGAACTGGTTGTCGTAGACCGCGTGGTTCTTCGGAATCATGCTGCGGCAGACCGACTCACCCAGCACCTCGGTCACGCCGATGAAGGTGCCGACCGGCAGCATGCGCGACGACAGCTTGCGCTCGACCTGATCGACATAGGCGTTGGCGCCCAGCACGATCTGGTCGCACTTGACCTTCAGGCCGCCGGCCACGTTCACGGTGATGCCGTTCGGGCCTTCTTCGTAGCCTTCGACCTTGGTCTGTTCGTAGATGCGCGCGCCGGCCGACTCGACCGCGCGGGCCAGGCCCAGCACGTACTTCAGCGGGTGGATGTGCGCGCCTTCAGGATCGATGATGCCGGCCTGGTAACGATCGGAGTTCAGGTACTTCGGCATGTTCGCCTTGTCGACGAACTGCAGCTTGTCGTAGAACCACTCGTGCTGGCATTCCTCGATCCAGTCGGTCAGGTCGCCGATGCGGCGCGGCAGCACGGCGACTTCGAGGTGGCCCTCGACCAGGTCGCAGTCGATCTGCTCTTCGCGCATCAGCGTGCGAATCTTGCGCACCGCGCGGCGCGACTCGTCGAACATTTCCTTCGCGCGCTCGTAGCCCATCACGCCCTTCAGGCGCTGCATGCCGCACGGGAAGCCAATGATCATCTGSCCRCCGTTGCGGCCCGAGGCGCCCCAGCCGACGCGCGATGCGTCAAGCACCGCGACCTTCTTGCCGGCACGGGCCAGTTCGAGCGCGCAGTACAGGCCGAAGAAGCCGGCGCCGACGACGCAGACGTCGACGCTCAGGTGCTCGTCGAGCGCCGGGCGATTGACCTGCCATTCACGCGAGGTGGCGGCGTAGTAGGTGTCGGTGTGTTGGGGGCTGCTGCGAAACATCTCGAGACTCTCTGAAGTGGTTTCAACGCGGGTCGCGATGAAGGAAGGCGACTGAACCAAGGGCCTTGCGCGGATCCGGCTTGGCCGGGCCGCTGCAAGAGCCCCCTCGGGGGGGCAGCGACCGGAAGGGAGCGTGGGGGCTTCATGCCAATTCGATCAGGTGGGTCAGGTCCCACTGATGGCGCGGGTCGGCCAGCTTGGCGCGCTCGGCGTGCTCGTGGCGCTTGATCGCGACGAAGGCATCGACCAGCGGGGCGCCGAACAGCTCGCGCAGCATCGGGCTGGCGGTCAGCGCGTCCAACGCGGCAGGCAGCGTGCGCGGCAGCGCGTGCGCGTCGTCAGCGCCCGGGTGCGGGGCTTGCGCAGCGGCCAGGCCGGCCAAGCCGAGGCCCAGCGTGGCGGCCACGGTCAGGTACGGGTTCGCGTCGCCACCGGGCAGGCGGTTCTCGACCCGGCGGGCCTGCGGGCCCGAGCTGGGGATGCGGAATGCGAACGAGCGGTCTTCGGGGCCCCAGCTCGAATGCGAGGGCGACGCGTCGCTCAACGCGATGCGGTCGTAGGCCATGTCGTAAGGCGCGAAGAACGCCATCGCGGCCGGCGTGTGGGTCTGCAGGCCGGCGACGAAGTGGCCCAGCTCGTCGCTGCTGTCGCCCGTCGCATGGGCAAACAGGTGCGGCCACTCGCCCGCGGCGGCGCGGCGCTGCACGCTGAAGTGCCAGTGCATGCCGGTGCCCGGCTGGTCGAGAAAGGGCTTGGCAGCGAAGCTGGCCAGGAAGCCGTGGCGAGCTGCAATCTCGCGCGCCACGCGCTTGAAGCGGAACACCGCATCGGCCTGGGCCAATGGCGCGCCGGGGCGGAAGTTGACCTCGTACTGCGACAACGCCGATTCGTGTGCGTGGCCCGACAGCGGAATCGCCATCGCCTCGCAGGCCGCGTACAGCTCGTCGAAGTACGCCTCAAAGTGGCCGGCACGTTCGAGTGAAAAGGCCTCGCAGGCACCTTCGCGGGCCAGAGCACCCTTGTGGCCACGGGCGCTGCCCAGGTTCACACGGCCATCGGCCTCTTCGCGGTGCAGCAGGAAAAGTTCGAGTTCAGGTGCGACCAGGGCCTGCAGGCCTTGCGACTCGAAACCGGCGATCACGCGGCGCAGCGCGGCACGCGGCGACAGCTCACTGGCGTCGATCTCGCGTCCATGGTGCGCGGACCACCAGCGGCCCGTCGGCTCGCACAGCACGGTGGCTTCGCCCGGGCGGCCGGGGCGCGGCGCCAGCGTGGCCAGGTCGGGCACCAGGTGCATGTCGATGTAGCTGGTCGGCAGCATCGGGCCGAAGACTTCGTCCGGCTCGCCGGCCGTCAGCGTCAGACCGAGGATCACCGACGGCAGCTTGCAACCGCCCAGCGACAGGAAATCGTCGCGGTTCACCCGCTTGCCGCGTGCCAGCGAGGTGAAGTCACCCAGCGCGCATTCCACCGCTTTGACGCCCAGGCGGGACAGCGCGGCGGAGGCCTGCGCACGGTCGATGGGGGGCAAGGGCGTGATCGGGCTCATGGGTAGGGGCATAGCGGTCGAGGCCGGATGATAGGATTGAAATGGACCAGTGGATTGGTCCACTTTTCGCTTCTTCGATTGGTCCACTTTGGCGCGGCGCATGGGTGGGTGTGAACAATGACGCAGGCTTCGCTGACTGATACCTTGTCCGACTGGCTGGCCGCCCGAGGCGAGGCCGAGCCCGACCAGCCCCTCGGTGCCCGCTTGGCGCAGGGGTTGCGTGATGCCGTTCTACAGGGTGTGATCGCTGCCGGTCAACGCCTGCCGGCGACGCGGGCATTGGCGCAGCGCCTGGGCGTGGCACGCAACACGCTGGTGGCGGTCTACGCGCAGCTCGCGGCCGAGGGCTTTGTCGTCGCCGGCCAGGGCTCTGGCACCTACGCCTGCCGGGTCGCGCCCGAGCGTGTCAGCGCCCGCCCGGCTCGCGCGCAAGCCAAAGCAGCGCCGCTCCCCGCCCCCACGCTGTCGGCCCGCGGCGAGCGCTATCAGGTGCACCCGCTGCACCGCTTCTGGAGCCGGCAGCCGTTCTGCCCGGGCTTGTTCGACGCCCACCTGTTCCCGCACGCGCTATGGAACCGCCTGCTGGCCCAGCCACTGCGCCACGTCGACGCCGCGTTGCTGGGTGCCGGCGAGCCGGGTGGTGCGCCGCCCTTACGACAGGCGATCGCGCAGCATGTGCGCACCACCCGTGGCGTGCGCTGTGAGCCCGAGCAGGTCATCATCACCGACAGCACCGCGCAGTCGCTCGACCTGATCGCCCGGCTGCTGTGCGATCCCGGCGACCGGGTCTGGATCGAGAACCCCTGCTACTGGGGCGCCAGCCAGACGCTGGCCGACCTGGGGCTGACGCTGCAACCGATCGACGTCGACGACGATGGGCTGCCGGTGCCACCGGCGCCCACTCGCGGCGCACCGCGCCCTCGCCTGGCCTACCTGACGCCATCACACCAGTTCCCGACCGGCGCGGTGATGCCGTTAGCGCGCCGGCTTGATTGGCTGGCCCACGCCCGCCAGCACGGCACGCTGCTGATCGAAGACGACTACGACAGCGAGTACCGCTACACCGGCATGCCTTTCCCTTCGCTGCAAGGGCTGGAAGGCGACGTCGGCGCCGGCGGGCGGGTGCTGTACCTCGGCAGCTTCAGCAAGACCATGTACCCCGGCATCCGGGTCGGCTTCATGGTCGTGCCGGCGGCGTTGGCCGGCGTGTTCGGCGATGCCTCGGCCGACTTCTACCGCGACGGCGACCAGCTGGTGCAACACGGGCTGGCGCGTTTCATTGCCGAAGGCCACTACGCCGCGCATGTGCGGGCGCTGCGGCGCGAATACGGCGCGCGGCGCGAAGCGCTGGTGCAGGCACTGTGGCAGCACCTGCCCGATCTGCTCGACGCGCCTGAGCGCTTGCGCCTGCTGGGCGGCGCACGCGGAGTGCACCTGACGATCGGGCTGCCCGACCAGGTCGACGACCAGGCGCTCGCGCTGCGTTGCCGGGCGCTGGGCGTCACGGTGATCCCGCTGTCGGTGTATTGCGTTGGCACCGTGAAGCGCGGTCTGGTGTTGTCCTATGCCGGCAGCCCTGCGGAGCAGATTGCTGGGCTGGTGGCGCGGATCGCGCCGGTGCTGCGACGCGAATTGGGGTCGAACATCTAACGCCTTGTTTCCAACCGTCGGGCATGCGAGCAACACGCGGCGAACACGATGGATCAGCACGATGTGCCACTCATGTCAGGCAAGCCGTTTGCCGTGAGACCCACCATCGAAGCCCAAGGAGGACTCCATGCTTGTACGCCCCCTGACTTTGGCGCTTGGCCTGTCGCTGTCGATGACGGTGCCCGCTTCGGCTCTTGCCGCGGAGCACCTGTCGGTCCAAGGGCAGGAGATCCTCGACCCCAGCGGCCACCCCATCCTGCTGCGCGGCTGGAACTGGGGCCACTGGGGCAAGAGCCAGCCTTCGGACGCGGCAGACAACGCCGCACAAGGCGCCAACGTCGTGCGCATACCGCTGCGCTGGTGGGGCAACTACGAAGGCAAGGACATCGACAGCCGCGACGACAACGCCACCACGACCGCCGGCATCGACTCGGCTCACCTGAAACACCTGGACGAGATGGTCCGCTGGGCTTCGGCGGCCAAGTTGTGGATCGTGCTGTTCATCGACTCGGACTGCGGCCAGAACGGCACGCAGAACGCGCAGGAGCGCAAGTACTGCGACCCGCGCGGTGAATACCCCAAGGGCCACAACTTCTGGACCGACACGGCGGCGCGGCAGAAGTTCGTCTCGGCGTGGCGCTTCATTGCCAACCGCTACCGGGACACGCCGTACATCGGCATGTTCGAGCCCTTGCCCGAACCCAACCCGCCGGGCGTGCCGGACGATCAGATCAAGGCGTTCTACGCCGAGCTGAACAGCGCCATTCGTGAGGCGGCGCCAGGTGTGCCTCTGCTGATCGGTGGCCGCGCCTACCGAGCTCCAGCGATCCGTCAGGTCTACGACCCCGGATGGAAGGATGTGGTCTACACCGGTAATCTCTTCCTGCACGCGAAGCAGCGCGGTGCGGACGAGGCCAGCCTGAACGAGTTGCGCGAGCGGGCCAAGCAGGTGATGGATCTGCGCGCGGCGCACAAGGTGCCGGTGTTCGTG